>JAPYTY010000037.1 GCA_029942065.1 Acidobacteriota bacterium
GGGTGGGGTTTGATGGTTTTCGTGGCGGCCGCCCTGACCGACTATTTCGATGGGTATCTGGCCCGCAAACGGCACCAGGTCACCACCCTCGGCAAATTGCTGGATCCCATCGCCGACAAGCTGCTGATCTCTTCCGCCCTCGTTTCTCTGGTCGCTCTAGGGGTCGCTCCCGCCTGGATGGTGGTGATCGTTATCGGCAGAGAATTTGCGGTGACAGGGCTTCGCAGCATCGCTGCGGCGGAGGGCTTCACCATTGATGCCTCTAAACTGGGGAAGTCGAAAATGGTCGGCCAGGTGTTTTGTGTCGGCTGCCTTATTTTCGGCAAGCTTTACCCCGAAACCATTTTCGTATCGGTGGGGAACGCCCTTCTGAGTGTGGTCGTAGTCCTGGCCATCGTGTCGATGATTCAGTATTTCAGAAGATTCTGGAGCCAGATCGACGAAACCATCAAATCTCGCGAGAAGCTCGCCCATCGGCGACCCGTCCGGATTCTAAGAAAGAATCGCAAGGACCTCGGCGCACTGATCAACACGGGAAAAGCGTCTTAAGCGGACTTCTCGCTACTCGGCTCGATGATTAACCTTTGCCTTTCTCTGGCAGATTCCTCTGCCGCTGTTCTGGAAGAAAAAATGGCCCGCTATGCCGGTCAAGTTCCCTACATCGAGGCCCGCCTGGATTACCTCAGTGAGCCGATAATTCCAGCTGTTCCCGACGGCCAGGGAACCGACTTTATCGCCACCTGCCGTCCGGTGCGGGAAGGAGGGAGATACCAGGGCGAAGAACAGGCACGGCTCCAGCTACTGGAGAAGGCCTCCCGCTCAGGATTCACATGGGTAGATCTGGAACATGATGTCGAGGAAGCTCCTTCTTTTCCCGCCGAGACACGGATCCTCCGATCCCAGCATTGCTTCGACCACTTTCCTGAGGATTTACCTGCTCTATTTGAAGGTCTCCAGCAGGCAGGCGGAGATCTTTTCAAGATGGCTCTTTCCATCAGAACGACACGGGAACTGACCTTCCTGCTCAAATGGGTGGAATCCCTGGACTCCAGGACACCTTTCATTGTTCTGGGAATGGAGGATCTGGGCCAACCATCTCGCCTGCTGGGAGCCTTCCTGGGGAACTTCTGGACCTACGTCGCCGAGGACGAACACAGCAAGGTGGCGCCCGGACAACTCACGCTGGAACAGGCGGACCAACGCTACCAATTACCCCGTTGGAAGAGCCCACCCGCTATCTATGGCGTGCTGGGTAATCCGGTGGCACACTCGCTGTCTCCCCGGATCCACAACCAGCTGTTTCAATACCATCAACTCGAGAAGGTCTATCTTCCGTTTCTCCTGGACGATGCCGAAATCTGGCTTGATTATGTGAAACAAAGCTCTCTTCCCTTCTCGGGATTCAGTGTAACCCTGCCTTTTAAAACCGATGTCGTGAAGTGGGTCGATCACAGGGGATCTCCCGTTGATTCGATCAACACACTGGTCAAGAGGGATGCGGCGTGGGAAGGTCTGAATTCCGATTACGACGGCTTTCTGAAGGCACTCCAATCTCGTCTCTCTCTGAAGGGCAAAACCGCCCTTGTCCTGGGCAACGGGGGTGTCGCCCACACCGTGGTCAAGGCTTTGATGGACCAGGGAGTGGAGGTAACGGTAGTCGGTCGAAATCCCGAAAAGGCAGCTCGTTTCTCCCAATTGTACGACTGCCCGCATATCCTATTTTCCGACCTTCCCGTGTCGGCCCAAATCTGCGTTAATACGACTCCGATCGGCCAACACCCCGACACCCAGGCCTCTCCACTCAAGAAAGACCAGATGGAATTTGACGTGGTCTATGACCTGGTTTACAGCCCGGAGAACACCCGACTGCTGGATCTGGCCCGAAGCCAGGGAGCGGAGATCATCTCCGGAATGGAAATGTTCGTCGAGCAAGCAGCGCTTCAGTTCGAAGCCTGGACGGGGCTCTCTGCTGATCGGGAGATGGTGAGGGAGATGATTCGGGGAAATAGCTGACCCCTGACCGCTGGTCTTCGACCAGCGCGTTCCACGTTCCAGGTTCCACGTTTCACGAAAAGAAGACCAGGATTCCGCGCCAATTTCGGAGAGCCGCTCAAGCCCGACTTTCTCACACCAGGTCGTCACGAAGCGGCGGCAGGGCCGGCCTGACAAGGCGCACGAGAGGAGGCCCCGGAAGCGTACTGTAAGGTACGCTGAGGAGGCCGAACGAATGCAACACAGTCAGAACGGATCATGGCCCCGATGCAGTAGATCGGGTGTGAGAGAGTCGGGCTAAATAGCGGCCGCTACAACTTGGTAGAAATTTCGAAATCCGAAGTCCTAAATCCGAAACCGATCCTTCTCCACGCCGAACTCCAGCGAGGTGTTTCTCCACGAGGAGCGTGAGCGACTCGTTTCTCCACGCCGAGCTTCGGCGAGGCGTTGCTCTGCGCGCGAAGCGCGCTTCTCCCAGCTCCTGGGCGCTGGGATAGACCCCAACGGGCAAAAGATCGTAGACTAACCGCGATGAAAAGCGATCCCTTCACCGTTCGTGTTCCGGCCAGCACCAGCAATCTGGGCTCTGGTTTCGACACGGTATCGGCGGCACTGAGCCTGTATTTGACGGTCCAGGTGGCACCCACGAGTGCAAATCAGGTTGAATGGCTTGATGACTCGGAATCCCCCCTCCCCTTCGCCCAGGAAGACAATTTAATCCTGCGGTCCCTGCACAGGACTTTCGAGGTTTTGAAAACCGCGACTCCCGGATGCCGGATCAGCATGGACAATCAAATTCCTCTTCAACGCGGACTGGGAAGCAGCGCAGCAGCTATCATTGCCGGAATCAAAATTGCGGAACACCTCTCGGGTAAGAATCTGGATACCCGCCAGATCTTCCACATTGCCTACCCTCTCGAGGGCCACCCGGACAATCTGGCTGCCAGCCTCCTGGGAGGGTGGGTACTTTCCTGGATCAACAATGACCGGATGCAGTCGGAAAGACTTCTCTCCGCCCTGGCCTGCCGCTTCATCGTGGCGGTACCGGAGATCACCATTTCCACCAGCGACGCTCGGACGATCCTGCCCGAGCAATACTCTCTCGAGGACGCAACCTTCAATTTGCAACGATGCGGCCTGCTGATTCATGCCTTGAACAGCGGACAAAAACAGTTTCTCCGGGAAGCCATGTCGGATCGATTGCATCAACCCTTTCGGTCGCGACTGGTTCCAGGAATGGACCAGTTGTTAAGACTCGAGAACCTGAACAACGAATGGTCCGATGCCCTTCTAGGTCTTTCCATAAGCGGCTCCGGCTCAACGGCCATCGCACTGGCAGACGACCACTATGAAAAAATTGGGAGTTGGATGGTCGAAACACTCTCCGCCCAGGCCACCCTGGCTGACTGGCATCTCGTGGACCTCGATACAAAAGGCGCACAGGTACTCAGTTGAGGGTCAAAATGCAGAAGTCAGGAGAAGCGTGCTTCGCACGCGGAGAAACTCCTCGCTAACGCTCGGAGTGGAGAAACACGTCGCTCACGCTCCGCGTGGAAAACGCGCCTCGCGCGCCAAAAACAACACAATAGTTCTCCGAAGTCGGCACCTGAAGTGCCTCCCACATTCCGGACCTTTTCTTCTGTCTTCTGTCTTCTGTTTCCTTTCCGTCAGCCAATCAGCCTTCTCCCGGTGATACAATGCAGCCATGGCTGACCGCTATTCCCGGCAGGTTCTTTTTTCCGACATTGGAGAGGTGGGACAAGAAAAAATTCGATCTTCTCGAGTCGCATTAGTCGGCTGCGGTGCGCTGGGGAGCGTCAGCGCCGAGATGTTAACCCGGGCTGGTGTGGGGAAGCTGCGGTTAATGGACCGGGATTTTGTTGAGGAAAGCAATCTGCAACGTCAGAGCCTGTTCACAGAGGAACACGTATCAAAGGGAGTCCCCAAGGCGGCCGCTGCTGAAAGTACACTGCGCGCCATTAACTCCGAGGTCGAAATTGAGGGCGTCATCACCGATGTCAGATGGGACAATATCGAAGGTCTGTGTCGGGATCACGACATCATTGTGGATGGGACCGACAATTTCGAAACCCGCTTCCTCATCAATGATGTAGCTGTAAAGCATAGCTTACCTTGGGTTTATGGAGCCTGTGTGGGAAGCTATGGAATCTCCTTCGCCTTTGAATCCGGCACCTTCGCCTGTCTTCAATGTCTTTTTGAGCGACCTCCGGAGGTGGGGACCTCTCAAACCTGTGACACGGTGGGAATCCTGGGGCCAGTGGTTCATGTCATCGCCGCCTACCAGGTGACCCAGGTGCTGAAGATTCTGACCGATCAAAGTCCCTCCAGGAAAATCCTGCAGGTCGATGTCTGGAACGGGACCTGGCAAACCCTGGGAGCCGAGAGGGCAAAAAGCCAGCAGTGTCGGTGCTGTCAGCAGCACGAGTTCCGCTTTCTGGAAGGAGAAGAAACCACCCGGATGACCCGCTTGTGCGGACGAGGTGCGGTACAGGTCTCCCCCCAGCAAAAAGGCCCTCCGGATTTCCACGACCTCTCCCAGCGTCTGGACAAGAGTGGGCAGGTCGATTTCAATCAGCACATGATGCGAATTCAAATCGAGGGGTACGAAATCGCTCTGTTCGCCGACGGCCGGTCCATTATCCGAGGAACCGAGGACATCTCCGAGGCCAGGGCTGTCTACGCCAAGTATATAGGGAACTGAAGCGCTGGTCTGGGCTGGTTCTTGACCAGCCCAGACCAGCGCGTTTCACGTTTCAAGTTTCACGTTTCAAGTTCCGAACAATTCTGGAGCAGCGCCTCTTCTTGTCATATACTGGAACCACTATGCTTGGTAAGGACTCAACTGCACCCCACAAGCGGTCAGCCGGTCAACTGGTCAGCTGGTCAGCTGGTCTACTATCAGCCGTCTGTGGCACCATGTTGGCTCTGCTTCTCCTCATCCCTTCTTTGGCCCGGGCCCAGGTTCCCTCCGACAAGGCCAGGGAAGTCATCACCGCGGCGATTGAAGCCATGGGTGGAGAGAGCTATGCGGGCTTCAAGAACTATCACCGACAGGGACGATATTTCATCTTCGATCAAAGAGGCCGTCAGGGATTCAGTCGTTTTTTTGATTGGACCTCTATGGAGCCCATCAAATGGCGCTTCCAACTGGGTGAGGGAAAACGCCAGGAGGTACAGATTTACAATCTGGAAATCAACAAGGCCTGGGTACTCGAGGGAAAAAGTTCGGTGGAAGAGGTTCCCGAAGAAGAAATCGAGAACTTTAGAAAAGATGTCCTGCGCGACATCGATGTTCTCCTGAGAAGCCGGGTAGAGGAAGAGGGTATGAGCCTTTTTTACTACGGCCCCGATGACGTGACCGGTTCCGGCGAACTCGAAGCCGTTGAATTTCTGGATGCCACCAACAGTTCGGTAGTGATTTTCTTTGACCTCCAGAGTCACCTGCCCACCAAGATGGAGACCCATGTCACCAATCAAGCCGGTATTCGTCAAAAGAAAGAGACTGAGTTTTACAACTGGCATACCATCCAGGGAATTCACACACCTTTGCGGACGGATTACTTCACGGACGGGGAAAAATCGCAGCAGGTCTTTGTGGAAGAGATTTCCTACAACGTAGCCATCCCGCCCTCCCATTTCCTGGAACCGGTTCCGGAGAAGTAGCCGGAGCGCTGGTCTGCGACCAGCGCGTTCCACGTTCCAGGTTTCACGTTTCCGGAGTGTGGGAGGCACCTCAGGTGCTGAATCCGGAGAGCCGCTCATAGAGCGGCCGCTACATCTGGCAGAAAATCCGAAACACAGATTTCAGATTTCATACCTGATTCTGGAGGTTCCGTATTCTCCACGGGGAGCGTAAGCGACTCGTTTCTCCACGCCGAACAGCAGCGAGGCGTTTCTCCGCGTGCGAAGCACGCTTCTCCTGGCTCCAAGCCCTGGAATTCTCGAAGTCAAAAATGTATCTTTAATGCAACACTTATGTGGCCCAGGATTCACATCCACAAGGGTCGAGTCCTGGATAACCTATTGAAAATAATGAATTTTGTTCTTTGGATCGGAGTTTGCTTGGAGAACTGGCTGAATCATATAGGATCGGTAAATGCAGAGAACGATCAAAAAAGCTGTTGAAATCTCGGGAGTGGGCCTGCACACAGGATGCCAGGTCAATCTGCAACTGAAGCCTGCACCGGCCAACACGGGAATCATCTTCCGGCGAGTCGATCTACAAAAGTTTGAAATCGAAGCGATCCGAGATCGCGTGTCCCGGGTCGTGCTGGCGACCACCCTGATGAAGAAAGGGGTCATGCTGTCCACCGTCGAACATCTTTTATCGGCGCTCTACGGTATCGGTCTGGACAATATTTTCATTGACATTGACTCGCTGGAGGTCCCGATTCTGGACGGTTCCGCGCTCCCCTTTGTCAAGATGGTCAAGAAGGCCGGGGTCCAGGAGCAGAATAAAATGCGAACCTACCTGAAAGTGATCAAGCCGGTTCGACTGGAAGACGGAGACAAGTTCATTTCCATCGAGCCCTGCTCCACCTTCCGTATTTCCTACCAAATCGATTTCGATCATCCCGCCATTGGCCGCCAGAGCCTGGACATGGAACTTACCACCCGAGCTTACACCCAGGAGATTGCTTACGCGCGCACCTTCGGATTTTATTCTGAAGTCGAAGAACTGCGTCAAAAGGGACTAATTCGAGGCGGATCATTCGAAAATGCCGTGGTTCTCAGCGAAACCGAAATCATGAACGGCCCCCTGCGCTCCCCGGATGAGTTTGTACGTCACAAGATGCTGGACCTGATCGGTGACATCTCCCTTTGCGGGTTTCCCCTTATCGGTCACATCAAGGCCCACCGGACAGGGCACGCCCTGCATACCGACATGGCGACCGTTCTGGCCAGGGACGAAAGCGTTTGCCGGAAGGTCCAGGAACCTGAGGTGCCCTCCCAGGCGGTCAATTTCTAACCCGGATTCTGCATAAGATTGCTTCGCTTCGCTCAGATGAGGGCGGGCGACGATTCATGCATAGTACGTGCTAAGGGGCCCGATCCATCTCTCCCAGATCAGGCCGTGGATCCGGGACAAAGCCGTTGCGATTGGGCATGGTGACCAGGGGCAGGTTCGCGGCATTCATCACCTCTTCCTCCCCGATAATGCCGTTGAGATAGAGAAGAAAGGCGACCACCGCATACACCTGATCATGGGTCAGGGTCCCGGGTCGATCGAAGGGCATGGCTCGATTGACGTAGTCCCAGATGGTGGTGGCATAAGGCCAGTAGCTGCCCACGGTCTTGAGCGGCCGGGTACCGGTCAGGGTTCCCTCTCCCCCCACCAGGGCATCCCCCTTGTCAGCTCCCTGGCCCTCGGAGCCGTGACACTCGGCACAACGCAATGAAAACACTTCCCGGCCCGCCATCACCGCGCCTTCCCCCGGCGGCAGTTCCTTCCCTTCCGGACCCACGATGACATCCCATGATTCGATTTCCTCCAGGGTGGGCGGCCGGCCCACGCCATAGCCGGGCAACTGTCCCCACAAAAGCAGGGTCGCGGCCACCATCACACAGACACATCCAGCAAAACCCGCGGCCGCTTTACGCGTAGGCATTTTCGACACTCCCGTCGGCCAGAATTTTCCAGATCATGATGCCATTGTAGTGATACCGGGTGTTGAGCCCACGAACTTCGATCAGTTGCTCGCGACTGGGCTGAATATAGCCCGTCTCGTCGATACATCGCGACTGCAGCGTCACTTCCTGGCCGTCCCACTCCCAGGGCAGCCTGAAACGAGTCAAGGCGATGGGATGACGAGGCTCCTGGAGTTGTGCTTCCAGCCATGATCGGCCCCCATCAGTTGAGATCTCCACCGATTCCACCAATCCCCGGCCGGACCATGCCAGCCCGCTGATCTGGTAGATTCCGGGACCGTCCAGACGCTTCCCGCCCGCGGGGAAGGTGATGACCGATTTGGCCTCCATCGTGAAGGTGAACTGGCGGGCGGTGCCATCGGGCATCAGATCGGTATACTTCGAGGTCTCATCCCGTGCCATATAGGCTTGGTCCACCACCATGAGTCGTCTCAGCCACTTGATGTGGGTGTTCCCCTCCCACCCGGGCACCACCAGGCGCAGAGGGTACCCCTGCTCAGGACGAATCGCCTCACCGTTTTGACCGTAGGCGAGGATGATGTCGTCGATGGCCTTCTCCATCGGGATGCTTCGATGCATCCGGCAGGCATCGGCCCCTTCGCCGACGATCCAGCGAGCTCCATTCTGCACGCCCACCTCTGAAAGCAGCAGCGACAAAGGGACCCCGGTCCATTCGCTGCCCCCCACCATCCCATGAGAGCCCTGTGCATTCGGCCGTGGGTTTGACCATTCACTCCCGCTGTTGCCCGAACATTCAATGAAATGGATGCGGGATACCTGGGGTAAACGAAATATCTCCTCCATCGTCAGGATCAAGGGCCGTTCCACCATGCCGTGAATCAGTAGCCGATGCTGAGTGGGGTCGATCCTGGGAACCCCTGCATGGTGCCGTTCGAAATGAAGTGCGGAAGGGGTCACAACACCGAAGGAATCGTCAAGCGGAGTGCGACTCGCTCCGGCTTCAGGAGTGGCTGATGGAGTGATTTGGCGGACCGAGGTCTCGAATTCCGACCTCTGCCCATAAGCGCTGGCGGGGACTCCCAAAGTACCGGGGTTGGGATCCACAACCGTTTGTGAGTCACTACAGGCACTTGCCACACCGGCCAGAACGGCACTCGACTTCAAAAATCGGCGCCGGCTGCTGCGCCTGAATGATTCGGATTGATTGCTTTGAACACGATCCTTCATGAGATGCTCCTCTCAGCTAGGCATGATAAATCCACAGGGAGTTGAAGGCAAATACGGCCTTCACTGGACGCTGGTCTGCGAACAGCGCGTTTCACGTTCCAGGTTCCAAGTTTCACGTTCCAATTCGGCACGATCTTGCAGGCTGTTGTAGGGGCGCACTGAGTGCGCCCACAGCAAGATTTCCCTGAACCCGTACGACCGCCACTGCACCACTTCTGCACAAATACGCGTATGTCTGACAAGGCAAACGACAAAAAACAAGATTACCGGACCATCATGCTATATACTCGTAGGGATTATTGCGGGTTGCCATGCATAGAACCATCTTGATTGGTATTGCCCTGGTCGGGACGGGCACATTTCTAGTTGCCGAGGCCCAATCTTTGAGCCCGGTTCCATCCCATTCTTCCGCCCAGCGGGCGGTCCTGGATCGCTACTGCGTCGTCTGCCATAACCAACAAATAGCCACGGCCGGACTGGCGCTCGACACCATGAATGTCGAGGAAATCAACGAAGGTGCTGCGGTGTGGGAAAAGGTGTTGCGCAAACTTCAGGGCCGGGCTATGCCTCCGGCAGGGATGCCCCGGCCGGATGAGGCCACCTACGAATCCCTGACCACCTACCTGGAGCAGGAACTGGACAGCGCCCAACCCAACCCCGGCAGACCGGTTCTGCATCGCCTCAACCGTGCCGAATACACCAATGCCATCCGTGATCTGCTGGCCCTGGAGATCGACGGCACCTCTCTTCTTCCGACCGACGATTCAGGATACGGTTTTGACAACATCGGGGACGTTCTATCGGTCTCGCCCATGCTGCTGGAAAGATATATGTCGGCGGCACGGAAGATCAGTCGTCGGGCCGTCGGAGAGCACACCGGACGTCCCGACTCAGAAACCCACCTGGTTCCCAGGTTCCTGGGCCAGGAGGACCGTACCAGCGACGAACTGCCCTTTGGCTCGCGGGGTGGGATCGCGGTTCGCCACTTTTTCCCGCTCGATGGCGACTATCTCATCAAGGTCCGGTTGAAGACCAGTTATGACGGCTCTGCCGTTCTCGGTCTTTCCGAGCCTCACCAGCTCGACATCCACCTGGATCGCCGGAAGGTGGGTCAATTCACAATGGGCGGCGCCGAAATGAGAGGGCCGCGGCTTTCTCCGTTCGGGGAGAATGCACCCGATGCCCATCTGGAAGTCCGCATTCCTGTTGCCGCCGGTCCGCACCTGGTCGGAGTCTCCTTCCTGAAAGAAGCCTGGGCTCGTGAACAGATGATCCAGCCTACTTTTTCTAGTATGGAACGTGAAGAGCCCGGAGTCGGAAGCGTCACCATCAGTGGCCCCTACAATGCCCGTGGACCGGGGGAAACGCCCAGCCGCAGCCGGATATTTATCTGCCAACCGACCAGCAGCCAGGACCAGGAGCCCTGTGCCACGAAAATCATCTCCACCCTGGCCCGTCACGCCTATCGTCGACCGATCGCCGACGAGGAGCTGCCCAGCCTGCTCGCCCCTTTCTACATCGGCCGTGACGAGGGCGAATTCGAGGAAGGAATCGAGCTGGCGCTTCAAAGAATCCTGGTTTCCCCGGAATTCCTATTTCGCATTGAACAGGACCCGGAAGACATCGAGCCGGGAACGGCCTATCCCATCCACGATCTCGAACTGGCCTCTCGGCTGTCGTTTTTCCTGTGGAGCAGTATTCCCGATGACACGCTCGTCGACCTGGCTACTCGAGGGCAACTCAAAGACCCCACTGTCCTGGAGAAACAGGTACGGCGCATGCTCGTCGATCCCCGTTCGGAAGCTCTGGTCACAAACTTCGCCGGTCAATGGTTGTATCTACGCAACATAGCCATGGTGGCACCCGATCTGGGTGAGTTTCCGGAATTCGACGAGAATCTGAGGTCGGCCCTTCAGCAGGAGACTGAACTTTTCTTTGGAAGCATGCTGGCGGAGGACCGCAGCGTCGCGGATTTATTGGATGCAGATTACACCTTCCTGAACGAACGCCTGGCACGGCACTATGACATCGAAAATGTTTACGGCAGTCATTTTCGGCGGGTGCCATTGGGCCATCAGGAAAGGCATGGGTTACTGGGCAAAGGAAGTATTCTGACATCGACCTCCTATGCCAACAGGACCTCACCGGTTTTACGCGGCAAGTGGATTTTAGAAAATATCCTGGGCACACCGCCTCCACCACCGCCACCCAACGTTCCGGAGTTGCCGGAACCCACCGGAGATGGCCAACCCCTCACCATGCGTGAGCAAATGGAAGCTCACCGTGCGAACCCGGCCTGCGCCGCTTGCCATTCGCGGATGGACCCGCTGGGCTTCGCACTGGAGAACTTCGATGCGATCGGTGGATGGAGAAACACGGAAGCGGGCGGCCCGATTGATTCGTCGGGAGTTCTTCCCGACGGCACCCAGTTCGACGGCGCGTCTGGACTCCGAAAGGTGTTGCTCGATCGCCGTGAAGCATTTGTCTTGAATGTCACTGAAAAACTCCTGACTTACGCCCTGGGCCGGGGAGTTGAGTATTACGATGCTCCGGCCATCCGCTCGGTAATGCGGCAGGCCGCTCCGGACGACTACCGCTGGTCGTCGCTGATCACGGGTATCGTCAAGAGCACACCCTTTCAGATGAGGAGGTCGGAAGGACCATGATCATCACCCGAAAAGCCCTGCCGAGGCGCGCCTTCTTACGAGGTATCGGCACCACCCTGGCATTGCCGTTGCTGGACTCCATGGTTCCGGCATTGGCAGCCTCACCCCTGGCGGGGACCCAGTCACCGACCCGCCTCTCCTTCGTCTATGTTCCGAACGGAATGATCATGGATCGATGGACACCGACGACACTCGGGTCCAATTATGATTTGCCCACGATTCTGGAACCGCTGTCGTCCTTCCAGGACGACATGCTGGTCATCAGCGGACTCGCCCACAATACGGGTTGGGCACTTGAGGGCGAAGGCCCGGGAGAGCATGCACGCGCCAGCGCCACTTTCCTGACCGGCGTTCACCCAAAAAAGACAGAGGGCGCCGACCTGCGTGCGGGGACTTCGATTGACCAGATCGTTGCCAGGGACTTCCGCCAACATACCCAGCTGGCCTCACTCGAGGTTGCCCTCGACTCCACCGATGTCGTCGGGACCTGCGATACCGGCTACAGCTGCGCCTACAGCAATACGCTTTGCTGGAGCAGCC
>JAPYTY010000038.1 GCA_029942065.1 Acidobacteriota bacterium
GTTAACGGCTTTGGCCATATTCGTCAATGTCCTCCTGGTGGAAAAGCGGCTCTGGCCTCGAAAAGCGGACGGTTATCCCATGTGGCTGCACCACCTGGTTCGCACGGCAGCCCTGGTGGCGGTCGCGATCAGCATCGGCACCATCTTCAGCCGAGCCGGCATCCTCCGCCTGGACGTGACAGCTGAACGGCTTCACTCGCTGAGCTCGGAAACCCACCGTCTGATTGACGAGCTACCCGAAGATAGGCCTGTTTTTATCCAGGCCTATGTAAGCCCAGAGGTTCCGGAGCAGTTCGTTCAGACGCGGGAGAGCCTGTTGGGGCTGCTCAATGACATCGACTCCATCGGGGGCACCCGAGTGGAAGTCTTGATCGAGGACACCGAACCCTTTACCCAGGAATCGCGTGAGGCGCGCGAAAAATTCGGAATCTTTCCCCGGCCGGTTTCGGATATGAACAGTGCCCGGGCCAGCTTTTCAGAGATCTTTCTGGGATTGGCCTTTACTTCCGGCGCCCAGGAACACGTCATCCCCTTCCTGGATCGCGGCCTTCCCACCGAATATGAAATTGTGCGCAGCATCCGGATGGTGGCCCGGACCGATCGAAAGAAGATCGGAGTCCTCAATACTCAGGCCCGGGTCTTCGGCGGCCTCGACTTTCAAACCATGCAGACGACTCCAGCCTGGTCCGTCGTGGAGGAACTGAAAAAGCAGTACGAGGTGATCCAGGTCGCTCCCAGCAGTCCCATTCCGGAAGATCTGGATGGCCTGCTGGCAGCCCTTCCCTCGTCTCTTCCCCAGGTCGAGATGGATATGCTCTCCGCCTACATCGATGGAGGACATCCCACTTTACTGCTGATCGATCCGCTCCCGGTCGTGGACATCTCACTGGCACCGACGGAACGGGCGGGCGCAAATATGAATCCTTTCATGCAGCAACAGGCCGCGCCTCCTCCGGAGAAAGGCAACATTCAACAGCTACTTGCACAGATCGGAGTGAGCTGGAACTCCTCCAGCATTGTCTGGGATACCTACAATCCGCATCCCGACCTGGCCCAGTTGCCCTCTGAGGTTGTCTTCGTGGGCAGGGGGAACGAAAATCCCGAAACCTTCAACCCAGGACATGCCTCCAGTTCCCAGCTGCAGGAAATGGTCCTGCTTTATCCTGGACAGATCCAGGCCGTCGGTGAAAGCGGCTACGACTTCCAACCACTCTTGAATTCCGGGTTTGTGTCGGGAATTCAAAGCTACTTTCAACTGGTCCAGCGCAGCTTCCTGGGAGTTCAGCTCAATCGCAACCTCCCTCACATACCCAATGATCAGACCTATATTCTGGCGGCTCATGTTCGGGGACCTCAGGGGGAACCCAGCCCCGAGGAGTCTGAAGCGGCCCCTTCAGGGGAAGACCCTGACTCCGAGGAAACCCAGGAGGAGACTCCCGCGGCCTCAGCCAAGCCGGTCAATGTGATCGTTATTGCCGATCTGGACTTCATTTCCGAACAGTTCTTCGTGATGCGAGCCCAGGGCCCGGAAAATCTCAATTTCGACAACGTGACCTTCTTTTTGAATGCCATCGACGTCCTGGTTGGAGAGGAAGCTTTTATTGGTTTGCGCAACAAGCGAATCCAGCACCGAACCCTGGAAAGAGTCGAACAACAGACCCAGAATTTTGTCCAGGAACGTGTCCAGAAAGAACAGGAAGCCGAAACGGATGCCCAGCTGGCTCTGGCTGAAGCCCAGACCCGACTCGAGGAGAAAGTCAACGAGGTAAGCCAACGTACCGATCTGGACGAGCAGACCAAGCAGATCATGGCAAGGAACCTGCAGGAGGTGGAAAGCCGCCGATTCGAGGTATTGAGAGCCAACATCGAAACGGAGAAAGAGGCCAAGCTCAGTGAGAGCCGGGAGAACATGGAGGCTCAGATTCGGAGCATCCAGAACAACATCAAAACCTTCGCGATTCTGCTGCCTCCCATTCCGGTGTTCGTGCTGGGGGTCTTGATTTTTCTAAGGCGGGAACGCCGGGAAAGAGAAGGCGCTGCAGCCGCCCGCAGGCTGAGGATTTAATTTTATGAGTGAAATTCAAAAGACGATGAGTCTGACGGGAGTAGCGGTTTTGTTGGTTCTCTCAGCGCTCTTGACGGCACCCACGAGAATCACACCCGACAGTTTTATGGACCAAGGGGATCCCTTTTTCCCTGATTTCACGGATCCCAATTCCGCCACTACTCTCGAAGTCGTGGAATTCAATGAGGATACCGGAGCCGCCCAAGCCTTCAAGGTCACCTTCCAGGATGGACGGTGGACGATTCCATCACACCATAACTATCCGGCCGATGGAAGGGACCGGTTGGCCCAGACGGCCGCAGGCGTCATTGAAATCAAGAAGGACGACTTTCGATCCAACAACGTGGCCGATCACGTGGCCCTGGGTGTGGTTGATCCCCTGGATGAAACGGCGACCACCTTGAAGGGACGCGGGAAACGGGTCACCATCAAGGGAGGAAGTGGTCAGAATCTGGCCGACTTGATTATCGGCAGTACGGTAGAGGGAAGAAGCAGTCTCCGGTTCGTGAGACTTCCCGACCAGAAACGAGTTTACGCAGCCCTTGTCGATATCGACATTTCCACCAAATTCGAGGACTGGATCGAGCGTGACCTGTTACAGGTCGAAACGCGGAACATTCAGCAGGTCACCTTGCGGGATTATTCCATCAACGAAAGGACCCGAACCATCGACCAGCGTGATGTGCTTACTCTGGACCGATCCGATGACGCCTGGAAGACCCAGGGACTGTCTTCCAACCAGGAGATCGACTCTGCCAAGATGGATGAACTGCTCGAAGGCATTGACGATTTGCCCATTGTCGGCGTGCGACCCAAACCGGAGGGGTTGTCCAGAACTCTCGCTCGCTCCGACCAGACACCGGTATCTCAGGCCGATGCCCTTTCCTTGCAAACTCGCGGCTATTATTTCACAAGCGACGGCAGCCTGGTCTCCAATGAGGGAGAACTGGAGGTTCGGACCAGTGAAGGGATCGTTTACACCCTTCGCTTCGGCGAGGTTCTCTATGGTTCCGGACAGACCGTCACGGCCGGCGGCCAAGGCGAAGAAGGCGATCAAGAGAGCGGCCCCGGGGAAAACCGATATCTCTTTATCACGGCAGCTTTTGACGCCAAGCTGCTGGACGACGAGCCTCCCGAACCCGGGAATACCGCCTTCCTGCACAAGGAGCAGGAGGAGTGGACGGACTCCGACCGAAGCAACAAGGAAATGCAGGATGAGCATGACCAGTGGCAGGAAAAACTCACCCGAGGGGGTGAACTGGCTGAAAATCTCAATAACCGGTTTGCCGCCTGGTACTACGTGATCTCCTCGGACAGTTTCGAAAAGGTCCGGCTCGGCCGCAGCGACCTGATCAAGGAAAAAGAGGCCATGGCGCTGTAAGGTCGTGCGATCGTGCGTTTGTGCTCTCGTGCTGTCGTGGGTCCCGTCACCCCGTCATCAAATTGCTGTTTGCCTTTCCAAATCGGCCCCTCTAAGATCGGATAGCTATGTCCATCGAAATGCGAAAGTCGGATGATGTCACCATTCTGGACATCCGCGGCAGAATCACCTTCTCGAAAGGAAGCGGCGCACTCAGCGACACGGTTTCGGATCTCCTGGATGCGGGAGAGAAGAAGATTTTGTTGAACGTCGAGGATGTCCAGCAAGTGGACAGTCAGGGGATCGCAGAGCTTCTCAAGGCCCACATCTCGGTCACCAAGCAGGACGGCCAGATCAAGTTCACCGGCCTGAGCCCCCGGCTGCACGAGGTGCTCACCGTGACCAAGCTCCTCATAGTCTTTGACATCCAGGTAGATGAGCAGACCGCGCTGGAGAGTTTTTCTTGAGCCGGGTTTCACCACCAAGGCACGGGAAGAAGAAATTAACCACAAAGGCACAAAGACACAGAGAAGCCGCCTTTATCTGAGCGAAGCGAAGGAAATTCTTTTCTTTGTCTTACTCCTCCATTCTCAGCCAGCACAGAAGGGGTGGTCTGGCCCGGGGCCATCCGGAATCGGCGCACTGAGGCATACATCCCCAGAAAATCCTTTACACAGAGCATTCTGCTTGCATTCTTCCGTAGCCCTGAAAGGGCGGAATAGAATAGCCTGGAGCGTGAGCCCCAGGTCGTTCAGGGCAACAAGTAGAAGAGCCCTGCAGGGGTGAAGTAGGCCCATTGACGGTTTTCCTACATCGCCCTTACAGGGCTCCTTTACTAACAATTCCTTCAATCCTGGGGCTCACGCCCCAGGCTATTTCACATCACCCCTTCGGGGTTCTGGACCCGCTCCCACCCTCATTATCCTCTTCCCAGAGGGCTTCCAGTAGACTCTCGGCTTCTACCAGATCTTCCCGCCGCACCTGGATTTCCACTTCCAGGCCTCCCACCGGATACAAACTATGCTGCCCCTTGTTTCTGACCAGATAGTCAATCCCGGCATCCTCGAGCAGGGACTCGACCACGGCGATAGCGGAATCATTGCCCGATTTCAAGATCGTTACCACCTCAATCGATCCTTCCGGGACGGGAGCGACCTCCAGGGGAAGCTCCCCCACCAGGGCGACCTGGCAATCGGAACACTCCAGGAATCCCTGCCGATACTCTGCCTTGCAGCGCGGGCAAAACATGATTGGGGTTAGTTTAGCAGACAGGTCGTACTGCTCACCCGGCCGGCTTCCCGGCACAACAGTGCCCTTGAAATTTTTCCTGCTTCATGTTGTCATGTTGCACGCTATGACCTACACCCAAGCATTTTTAAAACGACGAGGCTTCGGCCAAACCCTGCGAACCGACATGTGGTGGGTTCAAACACTTGCTGTCTTTCTCGGATTCTCCGCTTTCATCGTATACGCCACCTGGGCAGCGTTTCAGGGTGATCACTATCATTTCGGACCCTATCTATCGCCGTTTTACTCACCGGAGGTATTCGGGGGATCGGCTCACAGCTGGTTCGGACCCAGGCCCGGATGGTGGCCTTTGTGGCTGCCCTTTTCCCCCGCCTTTTTCATTCTCTGGGCTCCCGGAGGTTTTCGGCTCACCTGCTATTACTACCGAGGCGCCTACTACAAGTCCTTCTGGGCGGATCCCCCCAATTGTTCCGTGGGAGAACCCCGCAAGGGCTACCGGGGGGAAAATTCGTTTCCCCTGATCGTCCAGAATATCCATCGCTACTTCATGTATGTGGCAGTTATGTTTTTGTTTTTCCTCTCCTGGGACGCCTGGAAGAGCCTTTGGTTTGAAGACGCCGCCGGCCAGGTTTCCCTGGGCATTGGCGTAGGCTCACTGGTGCTGACCCTGAACGTCTGCTTACTGGGAGCTTACACCCTGGGTTGTCACTCCCTGCGCCATTTAATCGGGGGCTTCATGGATGAAATCTCTCGATCACCAGCCCGACTGAAGGCCTACAATTGTGTGAGCTGCCTCAACCAGAGACATATGAGATGGGCATGGTGCAGCCTTTTCTGGGTGGGATTCTCTGACTTTTATATTCGCATGTGCTCGATGGGCGTATGGACTGATTGGAGAATTCTCTGATGACGGAAATCAAGAAGCATCAATACGACGTGCTGGTGGTGGGAGCGGGCGGGGCCGGCCTGCGCGCCGCCATCGAGGCCTCCGCTTCGGGACTGTCGGTCGGAATGGTGTGTAAATCGCTGCTCGGAAAGGCCCATACCGTCATGGCCGAAGGAGGTGTAGCCGCCTCCCTTGGATATGTGGATGACCGGGATGACTGGAAGGTCCATTTTGCCGACACCATGCGGGGAGGTCAGTATCTGAACAACTGGAGAATGGCGGAGCTGCACGCCCGGGAAGCACCCGAGTGCGTGCTGGAGCTGGAGGCCTGGGGCGCCCTGTTTGATCGAACCCAGGACGGCCGGATCCTGCAACGCAACTTCGGAGGCCACAAGTACCCACGTCTGGCTCACGTTGGAGATCGCACCGGACTGGAAATGATCCGAACGCTTCAAGACCATGGCATCCACCAGGGCATCAAGGTTCACATGGAATGTACCGTGATCAGCCTGCTCAAGGATGGCGACCGGGTGGTAGGTGCGCTGGGATACGAGCGCGAAAAGGGTCGGTTCCAGCTTTTTGAATGCCGGGCTATCGTCCTGGCGACGGGAGGCATCGGCAAGGCCTTCAAGGTAACCAGCAATAGCTGGGAATATACAGGCGACGGCCATGCCCTTGCCTATGAGGCCGGCGCCGAACTCACCGATATGGAATTCGTCCAGTTTCATCCCACTGGAATGGTCTGGCCTCCCAGTGTGCGCGGCATCCTGGTAACCGAAGGAGTTCGGGGCGAAGGAGGAATCCTTTACAACAGCGAGCGCCGGAGATTCATGTTCGACGACATCCCCGACCTTTACAAAGACCAGACCGCCGACAATGAGGAGGAAGGTTGGCGTTATACCCAGGGAGACAAGGAAGCACGGCGACCGCCGGAACTCCTCACCCGGGACCATGTGGCCCGCTGTATCGTTCGCCAGATCAAAGAGGGACGGGGCAGTCCTCATGATGGGGTTTACCTGGATATCGCCTGGATCAAGGAAAAATTACCCAAGGCCGCCCAGCACATCCAGAAAAAGCTTCCCAGCATGTACCACCAGTTCAAGGAACTGGCCGCCATCGACATCACCCAGGAAGCCATGGAGGTGGGGCCCACCACCCACTACGCGATGGGAGGAATTCGAGTGGATCCGGACTCTCAGATGTCCACCCTGCCGGGGCTTTTCGCAGCCGGGGAGTGCGCCGCGGGCCTGCACGGAGCCAACCGCCTGGGAGGCAACTCGCTGTCGGATCTACTGGTTTTCGGCAAGCGCTCCGGAAAACATGCGGCCGAGTTTGCCAAGGAAAATGGCTTTGGCCAGATCAACAACGACCAGGTAGAGGAAGTGACCCGCCAGGCCCTGGCTCCCTTTGAGCGGGCCGGCAGTTCCGACGGAGAGAGCCCCTACCAGATCCAGTACGACCTGCAGGAGATGATGCAAAGACAGGTGGGGATCGTGAGAAACGAAGAGGATCTACTCGATGCAGTCGAGGAAATAGGCAAGCTGCGTGAGCGGGCCGGTAAAGCTGCCTCCCCGGGCAACCGTGAATACAATCCAGGATGGCACGCCGCCCTGGATCTTCCCAATTTATTGACGGTGTCAGAGGCCGTCGCCGGTTCGGCTGTGAAACGCAAGGAAAGCCGGGGAGCCCAGGCCCGAGAGGATTTCTCCGAAAAGGATGAGGCCTTCTCGAAGGTCAATGTGGTGAGCTACAAGGGATCGGATGGGGAGATGAAGATCGAGTCTCGGGAAATTCCGGAAATGGGTGCCGACCTGAAGCAAATCATCGAGGAAATGAAGTAATGGCTACTGCAACCTTCCGAATCTGGCGTGGAGATCAACAGGGGGGAGAGTTCGCGCAGTATCAGACGGAAATCGATGAAGGAATGGTGGTCCTGGATGCCGTCTTGAAGATTCAAGCGGAGCAGGCCAGTGATCTGGCGGTACGCTGGAACTGCAAGGCGGGCAAATGTGGTTCCTGCTCGGCCGAGGTCAACGGAAATCCCAGGCTCATGTGCATGACCCGCCTGAATGATATCCCTCTCCAGGAGCCTGTAACGATCGAACCCATGCAAAGTTTCCCGCCTCTGAAGGATCTGGTGACGGACGTCTCATGGAACTTCCAGGCCAAGAAAAAGATCAAACCATTCAAGCCCCGCGCTCCGGAGCCGGACGGCACCTGGAGAATGGACCAGCGGGATGTGGACCGCGTGCAGGAGTTTCGAAAGTGCATCGAGTGCTTTCTCTGCCAGGATGTCTGCCACGTGCTCAGAGACCATCAGCTCCATGAGGAGTTCATCGGTCCCCGGCTTTTAGTTTACTCGGCCGCACTCGAGATGCATCCCCTGGACAGCGAGGACCGCCTCGACGATCTGGCCAATGCCAAGGGCATCGGTTACTGCAACATCACCAAGTGCTGCACCAAGGCGTGTCCCGAGCACATTACCATCACCGACAACGCCATCATCCCGCTCAAGGAACGCGCGGTGGATCGCTTCTATGATCCAGTGAGGCGGTTGTTTAGAGTGCTCGCGGGAGGCTAAAGCCGCCCTTTTCGTGCAATCGTGCCGTCGTGCTTTCGTTCAAACCTGATTTCCTGCAAATCATTCTCGGTCTGACCTAACCGATTGCACAAAAGCACAAAAGCACGATTGCACGAAACGGCCCATCAGGGCCGCTCCAGGACGAGGCGCTTGACGGGGGCTTCGTTAATCGGCCAATGCAGCAGTGCTGCAATCAGTCCCAGACCGATGGCGACATACCACACCATGTCGTATGAGCCGGTGGCGTCAAAAATGACTCCCCCCATCCACACTCCCACGAAAGCTCCTACCTGGTGACCGAGAAATACGATCCCGAACAAGGTGGATAAATACTGGACGCCGAAGATCTGTCCGATCAGGCCACTGGTCAAGGGCACCGTTCCCAGCCACAAAAATCCCATGGCCGAAGCAAAGATGAGAATTCCGAGATCGGAGGGAGGAAAAAACAGAAAGGCCGCGATGACAAGAACTCTGGCCAGATAAAGTAGCGTCAGATTGTATTTCTTGCTGTATTTTCCTCCCATGAATCCCCAAAACAAGGAGCCGATGACATTGATCAAAGCAATCAGCGCCAGCGCCGTGGCCCCCAACCGAGCCGAGAAACCCAGATCCACGATGTAGGCGGGAAGGTGTGTAGCCATGAAGGTGACCTGAAATCCACACACAAAAAACCCGGCGGTCAGCAGCCAGTAACCCCGGTGATGCCCTGCCTCCACAACCGCCTCCCCGAGAGGTTGGGACGGAAGCGGTTGGCGCCCATCCTTTTTACGGCTACCCAGGCCGATCGCCAGGGGTATTACCAGCAAAGTCATCGCGGCCAGGGCAGCCAGAGCCAGGGCCCAGCCGTAAGACCCAATCAGCGCCTGTCCGAAGGGCAGGATCAAGACCTGGCCGAGAGAACCGCCCGCTGAGACCAGACCCAGGGCTGCGCTGCGATGTTTCTCGCTGACCACCCGGCCCACGGCCCCCAGGATCACAACAAATGAAGTGGCGCTCAGGCTGAGGCCGATCAAAACTCCCGTGGTGAGATGCAGGGCCAGAGGCGAGGCAGCCTGAGACATCATGAAAAGCCCGGCACTGTATCCAATCCCGCCCACAACTACCACCTTGCGAGCCCCATACTTGTCAGCCAGGATTCCCAGAAGGGGCTGGGTCAGACCCCACACGATATTTTGCAAGGCGATGGCCAGGGCAAAAATCTCCCGACCCCACCCATTTGCTTCAGAAACGGGTTGCAGGAAGAGCCCGAATGCCAGTCGAATTCCGACGGCGATGGCCAGGATCATACTGCCGCAAATGAGTATTCCTGTTGCTGATTTCCTGGAAGTCATGTTTTTTTAGCCCGGCGCGCCCCCCCTTGGGCATTCTTTCGGAAAGGACGAGGGGATGCAAGGTCGTGCGTTCGTACAGTGGTGTAGTCCGCTTCGCGGACTGGGGAAGTAGTGCAATGGCGTAGTGGTGCGGGATCGGTGCGACCTTGCTGTGGGCGCACTCAGAGCGCCCCTACTCTAGCCCGAAGTTGGCATAAATTGTCTACTACAGCGCCGCATCCATCCGCGCTGACTGTGTTGTGATTCCTTGGGCTCCTCGGCGTACTGCAGGAGTACGCCTGCGGTCCTTCGTTACGCCAACCTATGCAGAATCCGGGCTTGGCTGCTAAAACTCGCTCCTTTGGTCAGATAGCTGGCCCTTGTAGCGGCCGCTCTGTGAGCAGCTCTCCGGAATCGGCGCCTGAGGCGCCTCCCACATTCCGGAAACGTGGAATCTGGAACATAAAACGTGCCGGCCGAAAACCAGCGGCCGTGGCGCCTCAGTGAGTCAGGCAGATATAGCGGAGGACGAACAACAGCGCGAACACCCGGATCAAAAGAGGCACCTCTCTGAATCTCCCTGTTACCATTTTCAGCAGCGTATAGGAGATGAAACCAAAAGAGATTCCCTCCGTGATGCTGAACGTCAAGGGCATGATCAGAATGGTTAAGAAGGCGGGAATGGCTTCGGCGAAGCTGTCCCAATCAATCCGCTTCACTTGCCGCAGCATGTAACAACCAACGAGGATCAGGGCCGGAGCCACAACGGGATAAAGGACCAACCCCTCGCCTGGATCTATTCCGCCGGCGATCATTCGAACCAGCGGGGTAAAGAAGATTGCCACCAAAAACAGACTTCCCGTGACCATATTGGCCAACCCGGTCCGCGCCCCGGCGCTGATGCCAGTTGCACTCTCCACATAACTGGTTACCGTCGAGGTTCCCAGTAACGATCCCACCGTGGTTCCCACGGCATCGGATAAAAAGGCCCACCGAGCCCGCGGTAGGGTTCCGTCGGGTTTGAGAAGCCCAGCCTCCTGAGTGACGCTGATCAGAGTTCCGACCGTGTCAAACAGATCCAAAAAGAAAAAAATGAAAATGACGGATACCATTCCCATCTGAAGCGCTCCCCACACATCCAGCTGCAACAAGGTCGGTGTGATCGAGGGGACAGGTCCTACCAGACCCTGATATTCGAGCATGCCGGTGGCCAGCCCGGCCAGAACGGTGGCCAGAATGCCCAACAAAATGGCGGCTCGGACTTCCAGGGCCAGCAAAACGGCCATGACCGTCAGTCCAAAAAGGGACAAAAGGACGGGGCCGGAGGTCAGCTGACCCAACCCGACCAGTGTCCCCGGATTATCGACGATCATCCCGCTCCACTCGAACCCAACAACGGCGATCAGTAGGCCGATCCCCACGGCAATGGCATTTTTCAAGGTAGCGGGGATTGCATGGAGGAGTCGCTCCCTGAGTCCCACCAACGAGAGCACCAGAAACAGAACCCCGGAAATGAAGATAGCTCCCAGGGCCTGCTGCCAGGTATACCCCAGTGTCAGAACCACCACATAGGTAAAAAAGAAATTATGGCCCATGGCCGGGGCTAGCGAGATGGGATAATTGGCCACCAGTCCCATCATGAAGGTGGCCACGGCACTGGCCACACAGGTTGCCACCAGAGCCGACTCCAGATCCATCCCGGCCGCGTTCATCACCACCGGCTGCACGAAGATGATGTAGGAAAGGGTCATGAAGGTGGTCGCTCCACCGTAGACCTCCCTTTGCCAGGTGGTGTTGTGTTCGGTGAGTTTGAAGAAGCGGTCCAGCATCTTGGCCTCGCCACCAGCATAACCATCCACCCTGTGAAACTCGTGGGGTCGTTCTTTCGTTCTTTCGTGCCGGATGCGGTGTTTCCGGAATGTGGGAGGCGCCTCAGTGCGCCGATTCCGGAGAGCCGCTCATAGAGCGGCCGCTACAACGGGGCCGCCACACCTCGAAAAACCGAAATCCGAAGTCCCAAATCCGAAGCCGGATGAAATTCAAAATCCGATTATTTTCCACGCGGAGCCTCGCCCGCATTATGCATAGGTTGTCTTCGTTCCTCAGATGAAGGCGGCGTCACGAAGAGCCGCAAGCGCTGCGATGACAAGGCGTGCGACGAAGGGCCCCGCAGGAATATTCTTGCAGTACGCCGAGGAGCCCAAGGAAGCACAACACAGTCAGCGCGGATGATGGCGGCACTGCAGCAGACAATTCATGCACAATGCGGACTCAACGACGCGTTTCTCCACTCCGAGCGTCAGCGAGGAGTTTCTCTGCGCGCGAAGTGCGCTTCTCCCGCCCCTTGGCCACAGACCACAAAACACCACCTATGTTATCTTGACCTGCGATCATGCTACCCCTCTACGCCACGACTTTGTTCCTCAGCGCGGCCCTCATGTTCCTGGTCCAGCCCATGTTCGGCAAGATGGTACTGCCGCTTCTCGGAGGTTCTCCCGCCGTTTGGAATACCGAAGTGGCCTTTTGTCAGGGCATCTTGTTG
>JAPYTY010000039.1 GCA_029942065.1 Acidobacteriota bacterium
CACCACCACCCCAAAACCACCCGCTCTCACCAGAATGTCGATCGCCTTGAAAACTCTCCTGGGCCCCCGTATCCACAGTAGGCGTTTCAGGTCGATCCCAGCTTTTTGAGCAAAAGCCGGATCCAGGGAGGAGAAGGGATCAATGTAGGCAACCCATTCCCCCCGTGCGGTAGCCTGGGCCAAAATAGAGAGGAGCAAACTGGTCTTTCCACTGGAAGAAGGTCCCACGATCTGGGTGATGTGACCTCGGAGGATTCCACCTGAAAGCAAAACATCGAGTGGCCGGATACCCGTGCCCAGGTATTGCCGATGATTTTTCTCATAAAATTCTGACCCACTGAGAGTTAAGGAATCGATTTCGGGCCGGGACCAGGTTTGATTCAGCATGTATTTTCACCTTTTGTTCACCTATGATAATCTCCTGATTCTGCTTTGTCAACGCCGAATGGTGCAGTGGTCAGGAGCCAGGAGAAGCGCGCTTCGCGCGCAGAGAAACTTCTCGCTGACGCTCGGAGTGGAGAAACGCGTCGCTCACGTTCCGCGTGGAGAACTGGAGTTTCGGATTTGAGACTTCGAATTTCGAATTCTCTGTCAGCTGGCTAGGGCTTGTAGTGGCCGCTCTGCGAGCGGCCCTCCGGAATCGGCGCACTGAGGCGCCTCCCACATTCCGGACCCAATGTCAGAGGAAATGGAGCACAGTCCCCTGTCTGTGGTGCCGTGGTATCTAAATAACCACCGCACTACCGCACTACCACACTACCGCACTACCACAGACCTTTAACCTATTGACTTGACTCTCACGCCTTTTCCGTGTATTTCGTGGAAGGATGGATTTCATTTTGCCTGTCTGGACTCTTTGGTGGCGGGAACTGGTGCGATTTTACCGGCAACGCGGCCGGTTATTAGGTGCACTGGGAACCCCTTTGGTTTTCTGGCTTCTCATCGGATCGGGGATTGGGGCCTCTTTTCGGCCGCCTTCCGCACCGGATGGGATGAACTATCTGGAATACTTTTATCCGGGGACGATTGTTCTGATTATCCTTTTCACTGCGATCTTTTCCACGATTTCAGTGATTGAAGATCGCAAGGAAGGGTTTTTGCTCTCTGTGCTGGTTGCGCCCATGTCCCGATCCGGATTAGCTCTGGGTAAAATTTTAGGCGGAGCAACGCTGGCTTTTATTCAAGGCCTTCTGTTTGTCCTGGTAGCGCCTTTAATCGGTATTCCTATGGACCTGCAAAAGTTTGTGCTCCTGGCAGGAGTCCTCTTCATGACAGCGTTTTCACTGACAGCACTGGGTTTTGCCTTTGCCTGGAGGATGGATTCCACCCAGGGTTTTCACGCGGTGATGAATCTTTTGCTTTTCCCCATGTGGCTGCTTTCGGGTGCGGTGTTCCCACCTTCGGGGGCTTCGACCTGGGTGGAATGGATAATGAAAATCAATCCCCTGGCGTATCAGGTAGCGGCGGTGCGGCACATATTCTATAGGGGGGGGCCGTATCTGGAAGCTGAATTGCCGTCTTTTGGTCCGGCCCTGCTGGTGAGTGTCGCCTTTTGCGTGGTGGTTTTCGTAGCCTCGTTTCTGGTAGTCCGTTCCACTGGGACCAGCCAGGGTGGTAGTTGAGTTGATTTCGATCCAGGACCTGCCGGCCTTGAACGCCAGCCTCAACGGCACCAGTGGTGTGTTGCTGATTCTGGGTTATGTTTTCATTCGACAAAAGAAGGTGAATCTACATAAGGCCTGTATGCTGGGGGCCTTTTCCACCTCGATTATTTTCCTGATTTCCTATCTCACCTACCACTATTTCACCGGTTCCAGGGCCTTCCTCGGTGAGGGATGGATCCGTGTTGTTTACTTCACGGTTCTTATCTCTCACATCGTCCTTGCAGCGGGGATCGTACCTCTGGCCATCATGACCCTGGTACGGGCATGGAAAGGAAGCTTTGAAAGGCATCGAAGCATTGCCCGCTGGACCCTTCCGCTCTGGCTTTATGTCTCCGTTACGGGCGTGATCGTTTATTGGATGTTGTATCAGGGCCCGTGGAGTTAGCCTGGATGATGCATCATCCGGGCTAAGCTACTACCGAGCTCCGGCCCGCTTGAGCAGTGCGACGACTTCGGAATGACCCGCAACTGCCGCCACCGTGGAGGCGGTGCGCCCATCCCGGGTCCTTGCATTGACATCCACGCCGGGCTGCAGCAAGGATTTCACCCTCTCGATCTAGCCGTTTTGTGCTGCCTCTATCAGGTCTGAAAGAGTTTCTTGTTGAACCCTTTCGAGCAGCCTCTGGACCCTTCGACCTCCTGCCTGGGCATAGGCCGTTTTTCCCTCTCCGTTTTTGGCATTGGTATCGGCCCCTGTGTTGATCAATGCCTCCACTATCTCAACGGAGCCGGCCCTCGCCGCATCCATCAGGGCACTCTGTCCATTCTTGTCTTTGGCGTTTACTTTCGCACCCGCCTTGAGCAGGGCTTGAAGGGTTTCGACAACACCTCTTGACGCCACTTCCATCAAGGCCGTCCTGCCATCGTTGTCCTGTACATTCACATCAGCGCCGGCATCGAGAAGGGTTTGGAAGGAGTCTGGCTGATCAACGGAAAGGGCTCTCATCAAGGGTGTTTTGCCGCTGTTGTCCTTCGCATTCACATCAGCGCCGGCATCGAGAAGGGTTTGGAAGGAGTCTGGCTGATCAACGGAAAGGGCTCTCATCAAGGGTGTTTTGCCGCTGTTGTCCTTCGCATTCACATCGGCCCCCGCATCCAACAAGGTTTTGATAGTGTCGATGGCGCCTAACGCCGTCGCCCATGCCAGAGCGGTCACGCCGTTGCTGTCTTTCAGGTTCACGTCGGCCCCTCGGTCCAGCAATGTTTTCAGGATCTCGACCTGGCCTGTTATAACCGCCCGGGCCAGGGAGCTCAGCCCATTGCTGTCTTTTAGATTCACATCGGCGCCGGCGTCCAGCAATTTCTTTACGGTCTCGGCTTGACCGTACCGGATGGCTTCGATCAGCTCAGAATTGACATCCTGAGGTCCCGGATTCACGTCCGGTTGTGTACAGGCGGTTAGCGACCCCACCAGTACCGCCACCAGAGCGATGATCATTCTAGCTGGACGCATAGTGCCCATTATGCCATGGATGGGGGAGGTAGAAGGGTGAAAAGGAGGGCAGTCGATGGGACCGCGACCGGATTCAGGCCACTTCGGTGACTTTTTTTTCCTTCTCTTCGAATTGTTCGATTTCCTTGTCGGAAATCTTGACCCGGCGGCCCGTGGTTTTGTAGTAGTGCGGATGTTGAGATTTCACTGAATTGTATACTTCATCCCAGCACTCGGCGCACTCTTCCACGTGGGAGAGAAAATGCAACTTATCGTCCACGTCCAGTTTATCGGTGAGGAAGCGTTTCAATAGCCTCCGATTACAAGTTGTCATGTTCTTGCGACGCTCCTTGATTCAAGTATCTCTGTTATAAGAAGATTCTTTTGAAGAAAAGTTTCAATTTTTCTGAAAAAGGGGCCAGGAGAAGCGTGCTTCGCACGCAGAGAAACTCCTCGCGGGTGCTCGGAGTGGAAAAACGCGTCGCTCACGCTCCGCGTGGAGAACGGGAGTTCCAGATTTCTACGATAGCACGACTGCACGAGTCTACTTCGCTCGTTCCAGGTAGCGGCCCTCGTAAGGATCTACCCGGACCACCTCGCCGGTACGAATAAAGGGGGGAACCTGGATGACCACGCCGGTCTCCAGGGTGGCGGGTTTGGGAGAGTTGTTGGCAGTAGCTCCCTTCAGTTCGGGTTCGGTTTCCACGACCTTGAGCTCCACCATGGCCGGGAGTTCGACCGTAATGGGTTGGTCTTCAAGAAACTCCACCTGAACCTGGGTTCCTTCCTGAAGATAGTTGTGGAAGTCTCCCAGGATCTCCTGATCGATGGGAAACTGTTCAAAGGTCTCCGTGTTCATGAAGTAGTAAAGGGCGCCGTCCCGGTAGAGATACTCCACTTCCTGCTGGTCCAAAATGGCACGCTCCACGTTTTCCTGGGACTTGAACCGGTGTTCATAGGAGGCTCCGGTGCGCAAATTTCTCATGAGTACACGCACGATGGCCGCTCCTTTTCCGGGGGTTCGATGCTGAAACTCCAGAACACGATGGGGAATGCTGTCGTGAATGAGAATCATCCCTTTCCGAATCTGGGTCGCAGAAATCATGGGCCGTTACCATAGCAAAACGCCTGCGAGAAGTTCAAGGGGCGCTGGTCTTCGACCAGCGCGTTCCACGTTCCACGAAAAGAAGAACGGAGTCCCGCGCCGATTCCGGAGAGCCGCTCCAGTCCTAGGTGACTGACGGAAAATTCGAAGCCGGTCCGAATTTTAAAACCGGACTATTCTCCACGCGGAGGCTTGGCGACGCTTTTCTCCACTCCGAGCACCAGCGAGGAGTTTCTCTGCGCGCGAAGTGCGCTTCTCCTGACCCCTGGGACGAAATCCCCCTGTGCTAAGATGAGCGGCGATGGACCATGAGCAACTCGAGGTAGATGTTCTGTTCGTGGGCGCCGGCCCTGCCAGTCTGGCAGGTGCTTTGCATCTTTCCCACCTGATTCGAGATCACAATGAGGCGATTCGGTCGGGAACAAAGACGGGGGAGAAACTCGAAGATCTGACGCTGCTGGTGGTGGAAAAGGGTAGAGAAATAGGCTCTCATGCCTTGAGTGGAGCTGTTGTTGATCCCCGGGCCTTTGATGAACTGATGGACGGGGTGACCAATGAGCCCCCTCCCTACGACGCGCCGGTTGACGACGACGCTTTTTACATTCTGACTCGCACAGGCAGCTTTCGTTCCCCCATTACCCCGCCTCCCCTGCAGAACCACGGTTACTATGTGGCCTCTTTGGGAAAACTGGTGAAATGGATGGCTGATTTGTGTGAGGCCAACGGGGTTGAAGTCTATCCTGAATTTCCAGCGGTGGAGTTGTTATATGAGGGGGATTCGATTGTCGGAGCGCGGATGGGCGATAAGGGAATCGACAAGGACGGCAAGCCCAAAGCCAACGCCGAGCCGGGAATTGAGGTGCTGGCCAAGGTGACGGTACTGGGGGAGGGACCTCGGGGAACCTTGACGAGACAAGCCGAGCAGCGCCTGAAGCTAAACGATAAGTGCCATCCTCAGATTTATGCCGTTGGAGTGAAGGAAATCTGGCAAGCTTCCCGTGAGATCCAGCCCGGGCGGGTCTACCACACCCTTGGTTTTCCACTGGGAACCCGGGAATTCGGCGGTGGCTTTATCTACACCATGAGGGACAACCTGATTGACCTTGGGCTTGTGGTAGGCCTTGATTACAAGGACCCTTCACTTGACGCCCATCACCTGTTTCAGCAGTTCAAGCGCCATCCCTTCGTTCGAGATCTGCTCGAGGGCGCCAAGGTACTCTCGTATGGGGCCAAGGCAATTCCTGAAGGAGGGTACTATTCCATGCCCCGACTTTATGCAGACGGGTTGCTCATTACGGGAGATGCGGGGGGATTCCTGAACTCCCAGCGTCTGAAAGGGATTCACCTGGCCGTCAAATCTGGAATGCTGGCGGCAGAAACGATTTTCGAGGCCCTGCTCCACAAAAACTATTCCGCCGATCAACTCAGCACCTTCACCTCTGGTTTCGAGGGAAGCTGGGCCAAGCAGGAACTCTGGAAAGTGCGGAATTTTCGACAGTCTTTTCAGGGAGGCTTCTGGACTGGAATGATCCATGCCGGATTTCAGTTTCTCAGCAATGGCAGGGGGTTGAGGGATCCGTTCCCCACCCAGGCCGGACATACCTTGATGAAACGTCTCAAGGATGTTTGTGGAGAAGTGGGTGATGAGGTGGTTTTTGATGGGCAGCTTACTTTTGACAAGTTGACCGATGTTTTCTATTCAAACACGGCTCACGAGGAAGATCAGCCCTGCCATCTGAAAATTCTGGACTTTGATGTCTGTCACAATCGTTGTCAGGTGGAGTACGGTAATCCCTGCCAGCATTTTTGTCCTGCCCACGTTTACGAAATGGTCGAGCAGCAGGACCAGCCTCGACTGCAGTTGAATTTCAGCAACTGCGTGCACTGTAAGACCTGTGACATCATGGATCCCTATCAGATTATTGTTTGGACGCCACCTGAAGGGGGTGGGGGGCCTGATTATAAGAATATGTGATCACAAGATGTAGAAGCGCACTGCGTGCGCAGAGAAACATGCTTCCCGTGCAGAGAAACACCTCACTGCGTTCGGTGTGGAGAACCGCGCTGCCGCGCGTGGAGAACAAAGGGATCTTGTAGCGGCCCTCCGGAATCAGCAGGGGACCCCGTTCTCCTTTTCGTGGAACGTGGAACGCGCTGGTCGAAGACCAGCGCCCGGGGTCAGTTGTCAGGCGCTCACAATCCCCAACTCCTCCAGTTCCTCCCTCAGCCTGCTTTCTCCTTTGAAAACAAGGCCCGTCATCCCAGCTCGTTCCGCCCCTTGGATATTTTTGACCAGGTCATCCACGAACAGGGACCCCTCAGGCGAAGCCCCTGAGTTCTGGAGAGCTGCCTGGTAAATCTCAGAAAGGGGCTTGAGGTGACCGACCTGAAAAGAAAGCACGTAATCATCAAACTCCCTTATGAGGGGATTAACTCTTAAAAGATAATTGAACTGCATCTCATTGGTATTGGACAGCGCGATGACCCTGTGGTGTTCCCTCAGCGTTTGAAAGAGACCCGAGGAGAGAAGATCCCTGGCGCCCTCCTCCTCTACAGCCAGTACGCTTGTCCAGATGTTTTCGAAGGCTTCCAGGGAAATGTCAATCGCCAGCAAGTCCTGGATCTGTTGGAAGAATTCCGGGGTGGTGAGGTGGCCTTTTTCGTAGTCGAGGATGCCCGGATGGTTGTCCAGCCGATCGGTGATCTGCTTGGTCGAGAGTCCACTCAATTCGGAAAGGGTGGTGAGTGCCGGCTCGTAATCGAGTCCCACCAGCACCCTCCCGATATCCAGAAAGATGGTGTGAAACTTCACTTGTGGGAACCGGCTAAACTGGCAGCATCTTCCTTTCGAAAAATGCGAATTCCGGCTTCCACGGCCAGCCAGATTGAAAGAACCAGGATGACTCCGCCCATTGTCAGTAAAAGATAGGTCTCGTCGTTCCAGAAGTCTCGGATCTTTATCAGCATGGCTGTCAGGGTGGTGATCAGCATGAAGATCATGGGAGCGGCCGTATACCAGTAGGGGCGTTTTTGCTGCATGAGGTAGAGGGTGACGGTGAGAAGCGTCAAACCTCCCAGGACCTGATTGGTAGTGCCGAAAAGCTGCCATAAAGCTAACCCGGCGGCTTGTCCTTCCACTTCATAAAAGGCAAAAAATCCAATCACGAAAACCGCCAGGAATGAAGCAAGATAGCGGTTGGAAAGCACGGGGAGGCGCAGGGTCTCCCCCATTTCCGATATGTTGAATCGAAGTAAGCGTGTTGCTGAGTCCAGTGTGGTCAAAGCAAACGAAATCGCCACCAGGGCAATGAATGCTTTTCCGATCTCCAGAGGAAGCCCCAGCTGATTGATGAAGAGAGCGGATCCGTCGATAAAGGCCCTCATGTTGGGTCCCAGACCGTCAGCAGACTCCCATGAGCTGTAGTGAGCTAGCCATAGATCGCGGGTCAGGAAGCCGGCCGTACAAGCCAGTACCGAAGCTAATCCCAGCAGGGACTCTCCAATCATGCCGCCGTAACCGATCAGAGTGGCATCACTTTCTTGATTGATTTGTTTGGCGGTGGTGCCGGAGGACACAAGTCCATGAAATCCGGAAATGGCACCGCAGGCGATCACAATGAAGACAAACGGAAACAGAGGGGGTGCGCCCACCGGATGGGTTTGGATTGCGGGTGCAGCGAATTCGGGTCGCAGGACGAAAAAACCGAGAAAAATTGAAGCCAGGCCCAGATACAGCAGCAACGAGTTGATGTAATCTCGTGGCTGCAGCAGCAACCACACCGGAAGCACCGAGGCGATGAAGCTGTAGATCAATAAAAGGACGCTCCATTGGCCCAGGCTCAAATCGATGGTTGGCAGCCTGATCCCGATCCAGATGCTGGCCAGGGTGATGATGAAGACGACCCACGTCACGCGCCAGATGGAAACATTTTTCTTGTAGACTAGCCAGCCGACTCCCAGGGCTAAAATCATCAAGGTAGCGGAAGGATAAATGGCTTCCGGATTGTAGGCGGTACTTAAAAGCGTGGCACAAACGTGCACGAACACGCCCATGGCAAGGGAAATGAGAAAAAAGATGATGATGTGAAACAGAGTTTTGGCTCGGCGGCCGATAATGGATTCGGCCACCTTGCCGACTGACATTCCCCGGGCACGCATGGAAATGACCAGAGCTCCAAAGTCATGGACGGCGCCAATGAAAAGCGTTCCCAAAACAACCCACAACATGGCAGGCACCCAGCCCCAGATGACGGCGATGGCCGGTCCAAGCATGGGAGACAGTCCGGCGATGGAAGCATAGTGGTGTCCGAAAAGGATGTATTTGTTGGTTGGAACGTAGTCGACTCCATCCTGGAGTTGGTGGGCAGGGGTCGTGATCTCGGGATTCAGTTGAAAGATACGGACTGCCAGGTGCTTCGCGTAGAGATGATAACCAGCCAGGTAGAGAACAAAGCAGCCTATTGTCGCAAGAATCGGAGCCATGCCTTGGATCTACTCGTAGACAAAGAGGTATTCCTTGAAACCGTTTCTGAGCAGAAAGGAATTGCAGACGCGGAAGTGTGGCATCAGATGATTGAGATCGGTTTGCTGATACCCGGGGCAGGGCCGCAGGACGGTAGATCCCGCCTGGTACTGGAGGTTTTCCTGGTCCTGGATTCTGAAAGTTGTGGGTTTTTCGGGAATATGTTTCAAGGTGGAAATCAGTGAGAACAGCAGTGTCCCCTTATGGCAAAAGTTGTCCAGGTGACTGATCAGGGATTTGAATTCATCCCGCTCCAGATAATTGAAAATGTCCCAGCTCATGATGATGTCGAAGCGAGTGTTGTGAGTGTAGGGGAGCAGGTAGTCAAAAACCGTTTGGTAAGTGAATCCGTCCTCCGGGGAGAAATAATCAAAGGAACTGAGAGTATGATAAAGATCTTCTATATAGATCTTGCAGGAGAACTGTGAGAAAAAATCGACATTGGCACCCAAGGCAGGCCCCAGGTCCAGAATATTATATTTTTTCTCATGCCGAAGCTGATAGGAAAGGACGTTGAGTGCTAAAGAAGTGTTGACTTCAAGCTCTGAAGAAGAGAGCGCAATCGGTTTTTGTTTAGATTGCACACCTATTGGAGACTTCCATTTGTTCATGCTCGGGATGAAGGCGTATCGTTTTCCAGGCCAAGTCCTCTTTGTCCACTCTCTTCTCCATCTTTCTTGTCTTTGTGTTTTCCGGAGTCGCCTGGTTCTTCCCTGGACGATTCAGATTTCTTGGTGGAAGCTTCCTTCAAATTGCGCTGTCGGCCTTCGCCCCTGGCATCCATGTCAATACTGCCCTTGAACTTGGCGCCATCCTCGAGGTTGACCCGCGGCGCAGTCATGTTTCCACGCACCACCCCGGATTGTCGAAGCACGATTTTCTCATCTCCAAAAAGATTGCCTTCGACTTCTCCCTCGATACTGATGACTTTTCCGTAAATATCCGCCTGGATGCGTCCATTTCGCCCGACCGTGATGTTGTTGTTCTTCAGGTCGATTTTCCCTTCAACCTGGCCTTGGATCATCAGATCCTCTTCGCCTGCAAGAGTACCCTTGATGCTGATGGAAGGACCGATTATCGCCCGTTCCTTTAATTGTTCCATGGGACTTTTCCTAACTGGTGGCGTTCCGGATTCAGGATTCTCGTCTTTGGTTTTTTTCCACATAAATTGCGCTTTTCTGGGCACCTTGGCTCTTTTCTATAATTAATCGCACCCGGAAGTCAAGTGGACGAACTTCCGTCTGCAGCCTTCAAACGGTTCGGTTCGGGGCACGGAACACGACTGGATTACAGGGGCCAAATCATTGGAATCGTAATGGTTGCGACGATCCATAAAATGAGGTTCAGGGGAGCGCCTACCTTGAGAAAGTCGGAAAACCGGTATCCCCCCGGACCGAAAATAAAGAGGTTGGTCTGATAACCAATAGGGGTCATGAAACTGGCCGAAGCCGCGAACATGACAGCCATCACCAGAGGTTTGGGGTTGAGCTGTAATTGTTGAGCCGTCGAAAGAACAATCGGAATCATGAGCACTGCGGTGGCATTGTTGCTCATAAACGAGGTGAGTAAAGAGGTGAACAGATAGATGCCTGATAGGACGGCCCACGGTCCCCAAAGGTGCAGGCTGTCCGTTAATTCAGTGGCAAAAAAAGTTGCCAGTCCCGTGTTCTCCATGGCTGATCCCAATGGAATCAGACAGGCCAGCATCACGATGGTTTGCCAGGAAATGTGGTTGTACAGGTCATGCAATCTCAAGCAGCCTGTCAACAGCATCAGGCCCGTACCCATCACGGCGGCTTCTACGATGGTCAGCAAATTAAAGGTCACCAGAAGAATAATGCCCAAAAAGATACCCACTCCATAGTAAATCTTGTCCTGACGAACGGACTTGTGACGTACTTCTTCGAATACCAGGAAGTCGGGAGAATGTCTCAATGCTTCAAGCTGGTCACGACTGGTCAGGATGAGGAGGGAGTCCCCGTATTCCAGTCTTGTTTTGCCGATCCTTTCGCGGATGGTGCGTCCATGGCTTCGGATTGCCAATGCATTGGCATTGAAGGTTTGGCGAAAATTGACTTCCTTGAGGGTATTGTCGACCAAACGGGAAGTCGGGGAGATAAAGGCCTCGACCAATACGATATTGGCATCTTCCAGATCCTGATCTTTGACGGTTAAGGCCTTGATGGTGACTCCCTGTGAGGCTTGAACCTGTAAAAGAGAATGAGGATCACCTTGAACCAGCAAGGTATCTCCCGCCTCAAGCCTGGTTTGCTGGGCCGAGGGGAGTAATCTGGAAGCTCCTCTCAAGATTTCAATCACCTCCAGATTATATTTCTCGCGGAAGGTGGTTTCGGCGATGGACTTACCGATGAAAGGTGAGTTGTCGTTCAGAATCATTTCCGTAACAAAATGACGCAGTCGATACTCTCGGATGAGACCGCCTGGTTTGCGGGAAGGAACCAGATGGTAACCGATGAAAAGGAGATAAAGGCTTCCAATCACAAAAAAGATCAGTCCAATCGGGGTAAACTCGAACATTCCAATCTGCCAGTCCAGGTGTTCCTTGGCCAGCGAGTAGACCAGAAGATTGGTGGAGGTGCCAATCAGAGTGCAGGTACCGGCCACAATGGCGGCGAAAGACATGGGCATCAGGAACTTGCCGGGATCCAGGTTCTTTTCCCGGGTAACCGCCATGGTCAAAGGCAAGAAAAGGGCCACGGCTGCCGTGTTGTTGATAAAGGCCGATAGCAGACCTACTGATACGATGATGGCAAACAATAGTCTGAACTCACTCTCCCTGGCAAGATCCACCAATTTGTTGGCCACGTAGCTCAGTGCACCCGTGGACTCGAGTCCATAGCTCAGAGCCAGCATGCAGGCCACGGTAACGGTAGCAGGGTTGCCGAATCCGGCAATGGCCTCCTCCGGGGAAACCAGCCGACATGCCACCAAGGCGCTCAAAATGAGAAGGCTCACCTTGTCCACCGGAAACACCTCAAAGGCAAAAAGGATCACCGATGCGGCCACGATGGCGGCGAGCAATAGCATTTCAAAAGTCATTTCGCCTCAAAGGATACACCGTTTGGTGCAGTGGTGCAGTGGTGCAGTAGGTAGGGGTCAGGAGAAGCGCGCTTCGCGCCTTAACCCGGATAATGCATAAATTGTCTACTGCAGGGCCGCCCGCCTTCATCTGAGGAACGAAAATTCATCCGCACTGACTGTGTTGTGCTTCCTTGGGCTCCTCGGC
>JAPYTY010000040.1 GCA_029942065.1 Acidobacteriota bacterium
CCTGATGAACTGGGCAACGCTTCAACTCAGAGCTGTCTTCAACGTCAACGAGTAGAGATGGAGTGCCCCCCTCCGCGACGACCCTCGCTTCCAAGACCTGCTGCGAAGGATGCATTTGATGCCCTAGACCCGCCTACCCGATACATCCTCCTGGCCTGTGGTTTAAACGATGCTGCTCTTTCCGTAGTTAATCGCACGGCTATTTTGTACGCTTCAACAGGTTTTCGAGATCAGCGAATGGCTTGTATGTAGAGGATGACTGCTGTTTGCCCGGCGTCGCCTCACCATAGACTTCAGCAACCTCCTGCCTTGAGTGTTCATTCTCATGACAGTACATACACAGCAACTCCCAGTTGCTGCCATCGGGGGGATTATTGTCGTGATTGTGGTCTTTGTGATGAACAGTTAGTTCGCTAAGCTCTTTGCCGCTAAACTCCCGTCCGCACCGTGCACAGATCCATGGATGAATCTTGAGCGCTTGCGCCCGATAAGTCTTCTCCCGCTGATCCTGGTAGCGCCGTGCCTTAGCAACAATCCGGTCTTGCCGGTCGATATCTGGTGCCGTCTTCTTTGATGGCATCCGCGAATCCTCGATTCGTTCGTTCTCATCTCCGACTTTGTGGATGAATGGGTTGCCTCAATATAGCACCCGAGGTAACACTGGATCACCTTCTGTCAGTATTGTCAGTTCCCCCTATAGACCCCTTTGCAAAAAAAACACCAGCTCCAGTTGCCCCCATATGCCCCCTCTAATCCAGTCAATATTCAATAAAGGGCTTTAAGGACGTCCTGACAGAACCGACAAAAGCCTCTAAAGGTGAGTGGGGTTGACACCGTGTCAAACTCCTTCTGGAAATCTTGAAGGGGGTGTGTGAAACCTCATGACCTCATTAGGCCCCGGGGGGGTACCCCCTGAACAATGTTGGGGATTATGGCATGCCCTCGGACCTAATGACGTCTATTCAGCTCTCAACCGCTCCCTAGGGAGAAAGGAGGGGGAGTTCCTGTGGGGGGCAGCTTCCAGCAGCCTGCCCACCCTGGCAGGCCCCCGACTGGGTGCTTTTTGGAACCAATATGGAACCAATTTACGGAAAACTCATGTGAGGATGGAACGATCTGGCTGTAAGTAATTGAAAATAATGGTGGAGCTGAGGGGACTCGAACCCCTGACCCCCTGAATGCCATTCAGGTACTCTTCCAACTGAGCTACAGCCCCACTTCAGGTACCGGTTCGAATGACCGGTTGGTCCACTCTATGGTACTCATCAACCAACGATCGAGTCCACCAACTCGACGTTGATTTGAATCTGTTCTTCGGCTTCCAAACGTTCCATGACATTCTGGAGATAATCAGTAAAGAACTGCTGTTGTCTGGACAGGGACAACTCCTCCAGCAGGGCTTTCCTTTCCTCCTCAAATTGCTCTTCGTCGACAGAACCCCTTTCCGCTATCTGGAAGACCACGTACTTACCGGCGGCGGTGACCACAGGGCTCACCTGATCTTCCTGCATCAGGAACACACGGCTGAGAATCTCCGTTGCATAGCCCAGATCATCATTGATGGAGGTATCTCTTTTGAAAAATTCGCTGGTCACCACCTCCAGGTTCCGGGAACGGGCCGCCCCCTCCAGATCAGAATTCTCCTGGGCCTCCTGAGAGAAAGCAAAGGCTTTCCCCCGGGCCGCCTCCTCGGCATGGTCTGTTTTGAAGTCCTCGAGAACCTCATCCCGGACGACTTCCAGTGCAGAGACCTGAGAAGGCTGAATTTCCGCCAGCTGGGCAACCAGGTAATCCTGTCCGGCCTGATAGGGCGCGGTGAACTGGCCTACTTCCAGGCCAAAAACCTGTTGATTGAAATCGCTTCGAACCGCCAGACCGGGCAAAAAGTCCCCCAGTCCAAACAAGGCGGACTCCTGCGTCTCCATCTGATACTGCTCGCCGGCTGCGTCCAGATCGGAGTTGTTGGCCTCAAACAGGATCTTGTCCGCCACCGCCTGGGCCAGGTTCTGGGCCTCCTCCTCCCGCAGCTGGGATTCGGCTGTCGATCGACTGTCGATGGTTTTCACGTCGGTGACCTTGATGATGTGAAACCCGTAAGTAGTCGCCACCAGATCACTGATCGAACCCGGATCGAGGGAAAAGGCGGCGTCTTCGAATTCAGGAACCATCATCCCGCGCTTGAAAAATCCCAATTCCCCGCCGTTGGCGCCGGAAGCGGGATCGTCTGAATGCTCCCTGGCCAATTCTGCGAAGTCCCCTCCGTCGCGAATCTGCTGGAGAATTCCCTGTGCCTTTTCCTCTGCGTCGGGGGTGATCGAGGAAATGAGAATATGGCTGGCCTCGACCTCGTCTTTCTCGCCGATGACAGCCATCCGCTCGGTGATCTGCTGTTCGGTGAGCTCCACCTTGTCCGGTTCTTCGGGAACCAGGATGTACTTGATCCTGCGTTTTTCAAGAGAGCGATAATTTTCCTGGTTTTCTTCGAAATACCCCTGCAGTTCCTCCTCCACTACTTCGGAGGGAGTCTCCTGTTCCGGGTCGATGGAGATATAACGGATCTTGAACTCCTGATTGCGATTCAAAAACTCCTGCCGCACCTCGTTGGCATCGGCCTCGATACCGTCGGTCAGAACCTGGGTCAGCTTCAAGCCCAGGATTTCTCGCCGCACGGTCTCTTCGTATTCCACTACCGTGTAGTTGTTACTTTGCAGAATCTGCTGGTAGCGCACCGAACCGACGAACTGGCCGCTGTCTTGAAACACCGGGCTACTGGTGATGCTGTCGGCGATTTCCTCCGGGGTCACTTCAATACCCAGGATCTGGGCCACGTACTCCATGACGTATTCGCTCACCAGGCCATTGATCGCCTGATTCGGAAGTTCCAGCTGTCTCACCACCTCGGGAGTCAACTGATCGGCAGGGAGACGTTGGCGAAAATCGTCGTAGACCATTCCGTAACGTCGGCGGTATTCCGTCCAGGTAATGCCTTTCCCGGCGACGATGGCCACCTCCTGGGTACCCAGATTCCCGATCATCCCGGTTGGCGGGTCGACAAAGAGCAGGGCCATACCTGCACCAAGGCCGATAATGACGAGCCAGAGGACCCACTTCAGAGCCCCTTTTTTCCGTCTAAACAGGTCCAGCATTTTCGCTCATTCCTCCCATGGAAAAACCCAGTATAGCATAGGGTCGGGCCTCGTTTCGTGCATTCGTGCGTTCGTGAATTCGTGCCGGAATCGGCGCACTGAGGCGCCTCCCACACTCCGGAACCGTGACCCGTGGAACCTGAAACCTGGGACGCGCTGGTCGAAGGCCAGTTGTTCCGATTTCGGATTCAGGACTTCGGATTCAGGATTTCCGGATCCCAACATGGTTTGACCACAGTGAACAAACGCACGAATGCACAAAAGCACACCTTCAGGCGACATTTTTTTTACATCCTCTCCAGTACCAGTTATTCCTAGCCGATGGCGGGTATCATCCTGAAAATGCTTGAAATACGGCACTTTTTAGGCCATAATACCTTCCCTGTTTCATAAAGAAGGGGTGCCGGTGCCGGCCCTGATCTAGGGGATCTTCCGCTGGTTCAGTGTAGCAGGATAAGAGGCTTAATTGGGTCAACTGTGCCCCGGGAGAGTCGATTCGAAAAATGTTTAGCTTACGATCCATCCTCAGTTTCTTCTCCGATGATCTTGCCATCGATCTCGGCACTGCCAACACGCTGGTTTACGCCCGCGGACAGGGAATCATCGTCAACGAACCCTCCATTGTTGCCATCAATCGAAACACCGGAAAGATAGAAGCCGTTGGCCATGAGGCCAAGGAAATGCTGGGCCGGACTCCCGGCAACATAGTGGCCATCAAACCCATGAAAGACGGGGTGATTGCCGATTTTGACATCACCGAGGAAATGCTCAAGTACTTCATCAAAAGAGCCCACAAACGCAATCATTGGCTCAGCCCCCGAATCGTCATCTGCATTCCCTCCGAAATTACCCAGGTGGAAAAAAGAGCGGTCAGAGAGTCGGCTCTCAAAGCCCGTGCCAGCGAGGTCTACCTACTGGAAGAGTGCATGGCAGCCGCCATTGGAGCCGGTCTTCCCATTACCGAACCCGGGGGCAACCTCATTGTTGACATTGGTGGAGGCACCACGGACATTGCGGTGATCAGTCTCTCCGGTCCCGTCTACAGCCGTTCCGTGCGGGTGGCTGGAAATGAGATGGATGAGGCCATCATCCAATACATCAAAAGGAAGCATAATCTCCTGATTGGCGAGCGCTCGGCAGAACAGGTGAAGATCGGACTTGGTTCCGCCGCGCCTCTGGCAGAACCGTTGACCATGGAAATCAAGGGGCGCGATCTGATCGAAGGGATCCCCAAGACCATCGTCATCACCGATGAGGAGGTCCGGGAGGCCCTGTCCGATACCATCGATATCATCGTCAACGCCATCCGGGTGGCTCTGGAACGCACTCCGCCCGAACTCTCCGCAGACATTGTGGATAAGGGCGTCGTGGTGACGGGTGGGGGCGCTTTATTGAAGAATCTGGAGGTCAGACTCAAGAAGGAAACGGGCCTGCCCATCTTCCTGGCCGAAGACCCCCTCTCCTCAGCAGTCCTGGGCACAGGCAAAATGCTGGATGATCTCGCACTTCTCAAGAGAATCAGTTGCCAATGATTGCCTTGCTCCAGCACAAACCGGTCATTCCCTTAGCGGCACTCCTGTTGGCGAATCTGTTACTTCTTTCCGTCCAGGTCCGAAACCCGGAGAGCCGTCTGCTGATCCGTTCCTGGAGCCTTTTCGCCTTCACTCCATTTGCTTCTATGGTGCACTTCGTGATCGATGGCATCAGCGGCGGGGTCACGCGTTATGCCCTGCTCTATCGGGCCCAGCAGGAAAATGCGCAGCTGCACGCTGAGAATGCCCGCCTGGGCGTGGAGTTGGCCCAGTTGCGAGGGATCGATGCCTTACTTTCCAACCGGGTCGAGAACGGTTCCCTGCAAAAGAGACAATTCCTGTTTGACACCTATCTGGCGCCGGTTATCTGGAAAAGCGCTCCGTTTTATGCCCACCGCCTGGTGGTCAACGGTGGAACCAGGCAAGGAATGCACAAAGACGATGCGGTGATCGTACCGGAGGGAATCGTGGGGAGGGTCTGGACGACCACTCCCTTCACCGCCGAGGTGGAGTTGATCACCAATGACGGAGCCGCCGCCGGGGCTATGCTCGAGGATTCCCGCCTGCAGGGCGTCATTCAGGGTGATGGTTCCGATACCCTGCGCTGGGATTTCATCCCCAATTATGAGTCCGTAGAGGTGGGCGACATCGTGTACACCTCGGGCACGGATCGAATGTACCCCAAGGGCTATCCCATCGGGAAAGTGGTCCAGTCCCAGAAGGGATTGGCCGTTTATCGAGATATCCGGGTCAAACCCTTTGTGGATTACCTTCGGCTCGAAGAGATCATGGTGGTTGTATCGAATTAATCGGCCGACAAAAAGAACCCGGCCGGGCCGGGTCCGGGAGTCATCCCATGGTTAAATACTACGGGAAGGGAGAGGAGTTTGAAACAGACCGTCCGCAGCTTCGAGGTGGTGGCTCTCCTGGCGCTGACCGCCGTGACCGAAAGTCTGTTCGCCAATTACCTTCCAGTGGCACTGTATCTGGACCTGCCTCTGATTTTCACTCTCTACGTCGGATGGTATTCCTCCCCGCCACGAGGTGCAGCCTGCGGGATGGGGTTCGGACTTCTGCAGGATGCCATCTCGGGGATCTATCTGGGTTTAAACGGGTTGACCAAGACCCTGATGGGCTTTGGCGCCTCCTACCTGAGCAAATGGCTGCTGATGGAAGGACTGGTGGCCCGCAGCGTCCTGATCGGTGTTCTGTCTCTGGCGGACGATCTCATGGTGGTGGGAATCCGAGCCCTTCTGGGGCAAACGATCCAGTTGGAGATATGGCTAAAAATACTCTTTGGAATTCCGGTAACGGGAGTGGCAGGAGGGATTTTCTTTTTTATTTATGACCGATTCAAGTTTCCCGAAAAGGACTTTTCACAGATTTAGCCCGTGTCATAATTCATCCGGGCTTTAGGGAACGATAATGCCAATTTACCAGGATAATCGAGAGCTCCTCCAGCGGATGCGCTGGCTTCAAGTCATCTGTGTCCTGGTGTTCATCGGTTTATTTGCAAAGTTGTGGTCCCTGACCGTTCTCGACTTTGAGCTCTACAAGAATTTAGCCGAGCGTAATCGGGTTCGGACCATTCCCGAGCTGGCTCCTCGAGGACTCATCAATGATCGAGAAGGCCGGGTCCTGGTGGACAACGTCTACGGATTCAACCTACTGCTGTACCGCGACGAAGTCCAGGACCTCAATGAAACCCTCAATTTCCTGGTGGATGGTTTGGGCCTCGATCGAAAAACCATCCAGGAGCGCCTGAAAGACACCGGACAGTACGACATCTATCGAGCCACCGTCCTGAAGGAAAACCTGACGATGGAAGAGAACGCCTATCTGCTGGCCCGCAAGGCGGAGCATCCGGAACTGGGGATCCTGAAACAGCCCCGGCGGATTTATCGTTACGGCAGCCTGGCGGCCCATGTGGCAGGTTACGTCGGCGAGGTGTCCAGGGAGCAGCTGAAGCAGAGTGAATTCGGGGCCAACCGCGCAGGAGACATCGTGGGCCAATTCGGGGTGGAGCGGACCTACGATCAAGACCTCACGGGGCAGGACGGACGACGTCGGGTCCTGGTGGACGCCCTGGGCAAGTTTCTTCAGGATCTGGATCATGTTGAGCCGGTACGGGGCAAAGAGCTGACCCTGACCATTGACCTGGACTTACAGGCAGAGGCGGAATCCCATCTGGGAGAGGATCCTGGCGCTGTGATCGCCTTTGATCCTAATACGGGAGAGATTCTGGTGATGGCCAGCCGTCCCGCCTTTGATCCCAACCAGTTTGCCCTCCGCATGACTCAAACGGAATGGGACCAGCTGGTGGGAAACCCGGACGCTCCCATGCAGAACCGTACCATTCAGAGCACCTCTTCCCCGGGATCCACTTTCAAGATCGTCATGGCATTGGCGGGCCTGGAGAAAGGTATCATTGATAACGATACTTCCGTTTACTGCGGCGGCAGCGTGGATCTTTACGGCAACCGGTTTCATTGCTGGAAAACCGGCGGCCACGGCCACGTCACTCTTCAAGAGGCGCTTCAACATTCCTGCAATGTCTATTTCTACCTGCTGGGACAGAAACTCGGGGTCCAGGAAATCGCCGCTTTTTCCCGCCGCCTGGGGCTGGGCGGCTCCCTTGGAATCGACCTTCTCGGTGAGGCCCTGGGCCTGGTTCCCAGTGAAGAGTGGAAAAGAGAGGTTCGAGGAGAGCCGTGGTATGCCGGGGAGACGATCTCACTGGCCATAGGCCAGGGTCCCCTTCTGGTGACACCGGCCCAGCTGGCTCGAGCCGTGGGCATCGTGGCGACGGGAAAGGCACCGAACCTGCATCTGGTACTCACGGACACCCCGGATGCTCCGGAGCAAAGTTTTATGCAGACTCCTGAATTTTCACAGGAAAACCTCGACCTGATCCGTGATGCCATGTGGAGCTCGGTCAATGACGGCGGCACCGGACAGGCAGCCCGGGTGGCCGGATTTGACGTGGCCGGAAAAACCGGAACCGTACAGACCATCAGCCTTGAAACCCGACAGCGCCTGTCCGAAGAAGAGGCCGCACGCTTCGAATCCAATGCCTGGTTCGTGGGATTTGCCCCCCGCAATGATCCGGAAATCATCGTGGCCGTGATGATGCAGCGAGGAGGTTCCGGGGGCTCCGCAGCGGCTACGATAGCCCGGGAAATTCTCAGGGTCTATTACGAGAAGCACAAAAAGGTTCAACCCGATGGGATGGAGCTGGCTTTTCAGATCAAGAGCAAGCAACGGATGTAAGACATGTTGACTCGAAAATTCCTGAGCCAGTTTGATTATTTTCTCTTCCTGGCCGTTGTGATCCTGGCTTTGATCGGGGCACTGGGAATCTACAATGCCAGCGCAGAGGACGGCAATTACAGTCTGTTCGCTCGACACCTGTTGTGGCTCGGGGTGGGCGCTATCGTTTGCCTTCTCATCACCACGATCGACTACCATTTCCTGACCGACCACGCCTTCTTGTTTTACGGCCTGACCACCGGGCTTCTGCTGAGCATTCTCCTGTTTGGAAAGGAGATCAACGGCAGTAAAAGCTGGTTCACCCTTGGAGGGATCAGCTTCCAGCCTTCGGAAATCGCCAAAGTCGCCCTCATACTGGTTCTGGCACGATATCTGAGTGAAATCAGTGCCAGCTACCTCCAGCATAAGCACCTGTTAGCTCTGGGTGGACTGACCCTGTGCCCCATGCTGTTGATCACCCTTCAGGGTGATCTGGGAACGGCTTTGATGTACCTCCCTATCCTTTTGGGTATCGTGATTGTGGCCGGGTTGAGAATGCGTTTTCTGATGGCGATCCTCATCATCGCGTTGTGTGTGGCCCCCCTGGGCTGGTATCTGCTCAAGGACTACCAGAAGGAGCGTATTCTGGTGACCCTGGATCCCGGACGCGATCCTCAAGGGATCGGCTACCAGTCTCGTCAGTCTCAGATCGCCATCGGATCCGGCGGCCTGTTCGGCAAGGGATTGGGCCAGGGATTGCAGAGTCAACTGGGATTCGTTCCCGAGGTTCATACCGACTTTATCTTTGCGATTCTGGCCGAGGAAATAGGTTTTGTCGGTTCCATCTGTATTCTCATGCTCTATTTACTGGTCCTGATGCGTTTGATTCGTATTGCCGGGAAGGCTCGTGACCGGGTCGGCATTTTACTAATCACCGGGGTTACAAGCCTTATTTTCTTCCATGTGGCCATCAATGTAAGTATGACCCTGGGACTCGTCCCTCCCATCGGAATTCCTCTTCCCTTGCTCAGTTATGGGGGATCCTCGACGATTACCACCTTCGCCGCCCTGGGACTGGCCTTGAACGTCCATCAGCGCCGATTTGTATACTCGCCAGCCTCGGGCGACGACTCGGGTTCCCCGCGATCCTACTTGCCACCCTCCCTCTCGAATTACTATAATAGTTAAGGGCTCAGGTGCGATGAGTCCAAAACTCGGATGGTCCTACATCGTTCGAGCTAGTAAGAACGTCATTTTAAGCTTTTTATTTGGAGAAGCTTTAGCCCGCATCAGGAAAAAGCGGGCCAGGGACAACGCATAACAGGCGGGACACAAAAGGCCCGGCAGGCGGTTGGTCCCTTTTACGGGAAAATTTTAGAAAGAGTTTTGAGTGTACCCAAGTGTTTCAGGCCTGCTGAGGACCGTTCCCTGGATCCGTCAGCTTGAAATCAGGATGATTTAGTTCCACCGAAATCTGTCACCACTTGAGAACCACCACTCTCCCTCCCCTGTAACCTGCTTCTCCCTTATAGGCCGTATTGTGCATCGACCGCTCTGTTGAGACGGAGCCGGTTCGATAGAGGAAGCATCATGTCAAAAGAATTATTGATTTCCTCCACCAGCCTGGAAACCAAGCTGGCCATCCTGGAGGACGATCAGGTCACTGAAATTTTCATGGAAAGGTCCGATAATCGCCGGATCCTGGGTAATATCTACAAAGGCAAGGTCACCCGAGTTCTGCCGGGGATGCAGGCGGCATTTGTCGACATCGGCCTGGGCCGGGACACTTTTTTGTATGTCACGGACTTTTTCGAGGACTACGAAGACTACGAGGTGCTTTTCCCGGACCAGGAAGGGGAATCCGCCGATCTGCTGACCCAGGCAGAAGGGTCCCCGCCAATGGACGCCCCCGCAGGGAACGGGTTTTCCCAGGAGCCGTTACTGGCGGAAGCTGGCCAGATTCTGCCCGAGAGGTTGGACTCCGCGATTGACTGGGATTCCTATCCCCTGTCGGAGTTCCCATCGATGGAAGCGGCAACGGAACGCTTTGGAGCTCGGATCCTTCCCGATCATTTCCCCATCGGGGTCCACCAGGATGCTGCTGTGATTCCCATTATTCCTTCCCCGGAGCCTCAACCCGATCCCTGGGAGGAGAAAACACCGCCCAGCCGGCCTCCCTCCCCACGGGGCAACCAGAAAAACAGACGAAGGCACTCCAGCAACCGCAGCGGAAAGGCCCTCATCGGTGATCTTCTCCACGAGGGAAAGGAGATTCTGGTTCAGATTTCCAAGGAACCCATCGGTAAAAAAGGCGCCCGGGTCACCTCTCATTGCGCCTTACCGGGACGATTTCTGGTTTTCATGCCGACCGTTGAGCACGTCGGGGTCTCCCGAAGAATCGTTTCGGACCGGGAGCGCCATCGTCTCAAGGACATGATCCGTCGTTTACGAGGGGACAATGGCTGGGGATTCATTGTACGAACCGTGAGCGAGAAACAGGATGAATCGGATTTTCGCGGAGACATGCGCTATTTGACGCAACTCTGGGAGAAGGTTCGTTCCAAGGGGGACAAACTCTCGGCACCCGCGCTGGTGTATTCCGAACCCAGCCTGATCCACCGAGTGGTCCGGGACTATTTCACCGATGATTACAGCGTTATCCGAATGGACGACGAACAGGAATATGAGCAACTGGTGGACTTCGTCAATCAATTCAATCCGGAACTCGTGGATCGAGTACGCCTGTACGACAAAGACAAACCCATCTTTGACGAGTTTGGTGTGACGACTGAGATGGAGAAGGCACTGAAGCCGAAGGTTTGGCTGAAAAAGGGCGGACACATTGTCATCAATCAAACCGAGGCCCTGGTGGCCATCGATGTCAATACCGGAAAATTCGTCGGAAACACCAATTCTTTGGAAGACACCATTACCCAGACCAACCTGAACGCGGCCAAAGAAGTCGTTCGTCAACTTCGCCTCCGAGATCTGGGAGGCATCATCGTGATCGACTTCATCGATATGGAGGAGCGTAAGAATCGCCAGAAGGTCCTGAACGCCCTGCAAACAGAACTGGCCAAGGACAAGGCCCCCTCCAAGGTGCTTCAATTCAATGACTTTGGATTGGTGATCCTCACTCGCAAACGGGCCAAACAGTCGCTGGGAAAACTGCTGTGCCAGCCCTGCAGGAATTGCCAGGGAACCGGAATGACCAAATCGATTAGAACCATCTGTCTTAGCATCCATCAGGAGTTGCAACAGATGCAGGTCAGCCTGGGGAACGGCCGGAAAATCCAGATTCGCTGTCATCCCGACATCAGCGAGGCCCTCCGAAACGGACAAAGGCAGATCCTGAAAAAAATCGAGGCCATGACCGGCAAGGCAATTGCCATCAAAATCGACCCTTCCATGCATATCGAGCAGTTCGATCTGGTTGAAACTTGAAACCGAAAGCCGCTTCAAAATCCGTGACTCACGAGGAAAATTACTTTCAAAAGCTCCTGGAACTCATGGAGACCCTGCGGGGGCCCGATGGGTGCCCCTGGGATCAGGAACAGACCCGAGAGACTCTGAAACCCTTGCTGGTCGAGGAGACCTACGAGGTTCTGGAAGCCCTGGACGGTTCGGATCCGGAGGAATTGTGCGAAGAGCTGGGGGATCTGCTGTTTCAGGTGGTCTTTCACAGCTGTATCGCCCAGGAACTGGGGGAATTTGACATCCACGGAGTGTGCCGTGGAGTCTTCGACAAGATGGTGGCACGCCACCCTCACGTCTTTGGAGATGCCTCCTACAAGGATTCCCGGGAACTACTCAAACACTGGGAGGAGATCAAGGCTGCCGAGAAAAAGGCAGCAGGCCGGAAGGTGACTCGCGAGTCCATCCTGGATGGAATTCCAGAGCAGATACCCGCGCTTTACGGCGCCTATCAGACCTCCTCCAAGGCGGCTCGGGTTGGATTTGACTGGGAAAACCTGGAAGGGATCCGGGACCAGTTCCTGGAGGAGTTTGAAGAGCTCCAGGCCGCTATCCAGGA
>JAPYTY010000041.1 GCA_029942065.1 Acidobacteriota bacterium
GCGCTACGGTTCTCTTTTTAACCTTCCTAAGGGTATTCCTTTCCGTTTCGTCGAGGGCGAAATCGGTGCCGTTGATCTGGAACGTTACTTCGATCTGGGGACGCTTGCATTTCCCCTCTCGGTTCTTTGGATCGTGGGCCTCACCAACGCTATGAACCTGATTGATGGATTGGATGGTCTGGCTTCAGGCATCGCTCTTTTTGCCTCGGTGGCGCTCTTTTTTATCTCGGTCAACACCGAGGCCGGATACGTGACGTATGTGTATATCGCACTGGCGGGTGCAACACTGGGTTTTCTTCGCTACAACCGCTTTCCCGCCAAGGTTTTTCTAGGGGATACGGGCAGCATGTTCTTGGGCTTTAGCTTGGGATGTCTCTCCACTACCGGGTTTCAGAAGAGCTTTACACTCTCTTTCTTCATTATCCCGGTGATTATTTTCGGAGTTCCCATCTTCGATTCGACACTTGCGATTACGCGTCGCTATTTGAGCCATAGGGGATTTACGATTGCCGATCGGGAGCATCTGCATCACCGGTTGATCGATTTAGGTTTGAACCAGAAGCAAGCGGTGCTCCTTCTTTACTTTGTTACCGTGCTGCTGGGAATCATTGCTTTTGCCTTTACGGTGCAGTTGAACGAGTATGCAGCGGTAGTTGTCGTGTTGATAGGAGTCCTGGGGGGGGTGCTGGCCAAGGAACTGCAACTCTTTGGAACCGAGCCGGAAAAAATGGATCGGCAGTACCGATATGAGCAAAAACAGAAGTCTTTCTTCGGGGAAGATCCCTTTACTGGGCCGTAAGCACTCGATTCGGAAAGGAAGTACCGTCAATGCCCGGATACTGGCTACTGAAGACCGAACCTTCGAATTATTCCTACCATGACTTGACAAAGGACAAGAAAACGATCTGGGACGGAGTTTCCAATAATCTTGCCCTGAAGTATCTTCGCAATATGAAGAAGGGAGATCTGGCCTTCATTTATCATACCGGTAAGGAGCGAATCTTGGTGGGAGTTGCTGAGGTGGTTTCTGATCCTTATCCAGATCCCAAACAAAAGGATCCCAAACTTGTGGTAGTTGACGTGAAGGCGAAACAGGCGCTTCCTCGGGGTATCGCTTTGAAGGATATCAAGTCCGATGCAACGTTTTCCGACTTTCTCCTGGTTAGACTTCCTCGCCTTTCGGTCATGCCGGTGACTCCGTCCCAGTGGAAGCGTTTGCTGAATCTGGCGGGATAGGGGACTTGAGTATTCCATTGGGCGGGTACTCGTGCTGATCACTCTTGCTACTTTTCTCATCGCGGCAGGAATCATCTCTCTTCTTGAGGCTTTGTATGCGTTCAATGGGGGACTACGGTATCTTCGCCTGTTTAGGAGTTTCGGAGATCGAGCCCCAGCCAAGTTCGCTCCTCCGGTTGCCCTGGTTCTCCCCTGCAAGGGCGTTGACACGGGCTTCAAGGACAATTTGTGTGCTTACTTTGAGCTGGACTATCCGGACTGGCACATTCTGCTCGTCACGGTGAGCACCAAGTGAGATTTTTATGTCTGGGCATCGTGGCAAATATCCTGCTGTTTGGCCTTTATAAAGGCATTGATCCCAGATATCTCAGTTTCTCGGTTCTTTTTCTCTGTTGTTTAGGAGCTCATCTCTATTGTAAAGGAGTTCCATCAACTCATTGGCCGTTGGGGTTGGTTCTTGTTGCCACTCTTTTTGTCTTTGATTTTCAACTGCTCCAGTTGGAAAAGCAGCGCCGCGTAGAAGAAATTCACTATCTGAAAAGGTTGAAAAACAAATTGACAATGGAAGGAGCAAATTCTGTCAACCAACCGATCATGGTTGAAGGTGTCAATATCATCGAGGAGATACAACAGTTCTGGATGTCATCGGGAACAGATGGTGGTGTCCCGAACAACTGACCGTTGACAAGGGATGGTGATCGTGCCCTGAACGGGAAGGCTCACACCCGTGCGCCCCTAGGCGTGCAAAGCGCGCTTCTCCCTCTCTCTGGGAACGATATTTCCTTTTCAGATCCAGTTTGCCGGTCACCCGGTCAGCAACACGATCTCCTCCTGAGGCGGGGTCGTCACCTCGGGGCCCTGCTCTGAAAAAAAAACGTTGATCTCACTGCGGATTCCGAACGCTCCTTCCAGATAGATCCCGGGCTCAATAGTGCAGGTGACGCCAGGGATCACCAAACGCGTGTCGTGGGTTTCCAGGTTATCGAAATTGACCCCGTTGCCATGAAGCTCCTGGCCCAGGTTATGACCGGTTCGATGGATGAAGAATTCTGCGTAGCCGGCTTTTTTGACGATCTCGCGGACGGCGTCGTCCACTTCCCAGCCCCGGGGAATACGGTTGGCCTGGAAGCAATCCCGGAGAAACTCGACTCCCCGGTCTCGGGCCTGACGGACGACCTCGAAGACCTCCCGGATCCGGCTGGGAACTTCCGGGCCCAGATAGGCGTTCCAGGTAATGTCCGCGTAGGTGCTCTCCGGTTCCCCGGACCTGGCCCATAGATCAATCAGCAGAAAATCTCCGAGCTGGACTCTCGAAAACGTCTGTTTGGTGGGCTGATAGTGGGGGTCGGCGCTGTTTTCATTGACCGCCACGATGGGGGCATGCTCGGTTTCCAGTCCGGCTTCTTGGAACCGATCCAGAATGAACCGCTGGATGGCCCATTCGTTGGTCTTGCCTCCAGCCGAAATGGCGGTTGCCGCTTCCTTGAAAGCCGCCTGGACGATGGAAGTCAAAGCCAGGGCCGTAGCCCGATGTCCGTTTAGCTGTTGGCTACTCCATACCGCTTCAAATCGCTGGATGAGATCTCCTGAGGAGACGACCTCCGTGTTGCAGGAACGGACCAGATCAACGGTCCCACCATCCACATGGGAAAAATAGGGGATGGCGTTGTTCTCTGAGAACTGCATGGCCACCTTCGGAACACCTTTTAGCAGGCCTTGGAGGCCGTCTTGAAGCTGCTCCCATTGCAGATAGATCTCCTTGTCGCCCGGAAGGTGATCGAGCATGGTGGCTTCAATTCTGTGAACCAGCTTCTGGGGCTCGCCCTGGGCCGGAATCAGATAAAACCAGCGGCGCGTGGCCAATGGATCAGTCTTGAACTGGAGAATGCGGAGTGCGATGGGATCCCGATCGTGGAAACCGTAAAGCAACCAGGCGGGGATGTTGAGCTCGCGGAGTGCCTCCTGGACCTTATCGATCAGTTGCCGGCTGCTGTCCATCAAGACACTTGTCGGTAGCTTTTGATGATGGTTTGACGAACGGTATCGGCCAGAGCTTCCGGTTCAAGGGGCTGGTACTGGTCAAACTCGATGGGGGAATGGATGATCATCTGCATCTTTCCCGGGACGATGAGTGCTGAGCCGCGGGCCAGACGGCGATGGGCTCCGATAAGGGTCACCGGGACGATGGGTGCGCCGGCGTAGCTTGCCAGCAGCAGGCTGCCCCGCTTGAAAGGCAGCACTTCATCGCCCCAGGTTCGTGCGCCCTCGGGATAGACCACAAACGACAGTCCGGTCTCCATCTTCTTGGCGGCGCTGCGAAACACCCGCAAGGTTTTTCTGGGTTGGTGACGGTCGACGGGGATGTTACCCGAGCGGCGAAGATGCCACCCCAAAAAAGGCAGCTGAAAAAGGGAAGCCTTGGCCAGGAAACGAAATTGACCGGGCAAATAGGCCAGAAACGCCCAGTGATCGAACATGCTCAGGTGATTGGCGGCGAAAAGATATCCGCGAGTCGGGTCCAGTTTGTCCAGACCACTCACCTCGACCTTGACGCGTGAGACCAGCAGGATGAACCGGCTCCAGGTGCGGGCGCACCAGTGCTGCCGTCTCCCACCTTTGTCCCATAGGGACAGAGAGACGCTGAGGATGGCCATCAAGGCGGTCCAGGTCAGGATCAGGGGGACGCGCCAGATCGCGTTGATTTTGGGTAGGGACGACATTCGGCATCATGCTAAAGCAGCCCCGAGAGAGGGGTCAAGCGGCTTCCGGGGTATCGTATTGTTGTCGATTCGTTTCTTCGTTGATTTGTTTCTTCGTTTTTTCTTCGCGGCCTCACGAAAGAACAAAAGAACGAAACACCGAAACAACGAGATGCTAAGATACTCCCCGTGGCAGAGAGGCTTTATCTGGTCGATGGGATGTCTCACATTTACCGGGCCTACCATGCCGTCCAGGGCTTGACCAACGCCAAGGGGCTTCCCACTAACGCGGTCTATGGATTCACCAATATGCTGCGCAAGCTGATCTCTCAGGAAAAGCCCGACTACCTGGGGATCGCCATGGATCTGGCCGGTCCCACCGTCCGCCATGAACAATATAAGGAGTACAAGGCCACTCGCCGTCCCATGCCGGAAGACCTGGTCGAGCAGCTACCCTATATTGAGCGGGTTTGCCAGGTATTGCGAATACCGCTCCTCTCCTACCCGAAGTATGAAGCGGATGACGTGATCGGAACCTTGACACGTCTGGCGGTTGATCAAGGTATCGAGGTGGTCATCGTTACCATAGACAAGGATATGTTCCAGTTGGTGAGCGATCGTGTGGTGGTTCTCGATACCCGGGACGGCACCCGGCTTGACCCTGAAGGAGTGGAGGGAAAATTCGGGGTTTCCCCCGAGCGAGTGGTGGACGTCCTGAGCCTGGTCGGCGATTCTTCGGACAATATCCCCGGTGCTCCCGGCATCGGCGCGAAGGGAGCCCGGCAGCTAATTACTCAGTTTGGAAGTTTGGAGGAACTCCTGTCCCGCCGTGATGAAGTAACCCGGAAATCCTATCGTGAGAGCTTGCAGCAAAACGAGGATGTGATCCGCCAAAGCCACCAGCTCGTCACCATTTATGAGGACCTGCCGATGGAGTTGTCCCTGTCGGAGATGGAGCTTTCCGAACCCGACTATCCGCCGGCCAGGGAGCTGTTTGCGGAACTGGAATTCATGAACCTTTTAGAGGAGTTGGTTCCACCTCAGCAAGAGGGAGCTGCGGACTACCAGAAGGTTGACAACGGAGAACAGATCAAGGCCCTGACACGTGACCTGAAACAAAAGCAGGCGGCTCTGGCCTATTTCGATAGCAGCGATCTGGAGGAAGAACCCCATGCACTTGCGGTGTCTCATCAGGCCGGAAAGGCCCGGTATTTTCCCACTGAGGTCCTTCAGGAGGAAGAGGGCGGGGTGAGGCAGCTGATTGAGCAGGGCAAGCAGTGGGTGACTCACGACCTCAAGGCTCTCTGCAGTATCGTCCACCGGAAGCAATGGAAGCTGAGCAGCAATATTCAGGACACCATGCTGATGGCTTACCTGCTCAATCCGAATCAGAAGGACTTTTCTCTGGAAAGGCTGGCGCTGGATCACCTGCATCACAAACTTCAGAAAGTCGGAGCCGATGAGAGTGGGCTCTTCGGTGAGGAAGCGGCCGATCGATTGTGTGAGCGGGCCGATGTCACCTTGCAGCTCTTTGACGTCCTCGATCGCCAAATTCAGGAGAAAAATCTGGGGGAACTCCTGGAGACAATCGAGTTGCCGTTGGTCCGGGTGCTGGCCCGCATGGAGGAACAGGGTGTCAAGGTGGACTGTGATTTGCTCAAACAGATGTCCGATCACGCAGAGGGTGAAATCAACCGACTTACCCAGGAAATTTATGATATCGCCGGCGAGGAATTCAACATCAATTCACCTAGCCAGCTTTCAGTCATTTTGTTTGAAAAGCTCAATTTGCCGGTCGTCAAGAAAACCCGGAAGGCGGGGCACTACGCAACCGGGGTCGAGGTCCTTGCAAAACTGGCCGACAGCCATGAAATACCTCAACTGATCCTGGAATACCGGGAGCTGGCCAAGTTGAAGAATACCTATCTTGACACACTTCCCAAGCTGGTCAATCCTTGCACCGGGCGCATTCATACCTCATACAACCAGATGGTCGCAGCCACCGGCAGGCTCTCATCCAGCAATCCAAATCTTCAGAACATTCCCATCAAGAGCGAGCTGGGAAGGGGAATTCGACGGGCCTTTGTTCCCGAAGCCGGCTACCAAATCCTGGCCGCGGACTACTCCCAGATCGAGCTACGCGTCATGGCGCACCTGGCGGAAGATCCGGTTCTGGTCGAGTCCTTCTTGAAAGGTGAAGATATCCACCAGCGAACGGCGAGCGAAGTTTTTGGAATGAATGCCATGATGAATCCTCAGGAATTTCGCCGCCATGCCAAGGTAATCAACTTTGGAATCATGTATGGTCTCAGTGCTTTCGGTCTGGCCCAGAGCCTGAAGATTGACCGCAGTGAAGCCCAGAAGTTTATCGATAATTATTTCAACAAGTACCAGGGCGTCAAAGCCTGGATTGCCCGGACCCTCGAGGAGGTCAAGGAGCTAGGTTATGTGACGACGCTGTATGGAAGGATTCGACAGATTCCCGAAATTCACAGCAAGAATCACAACTTGAGGAGTTTCGCCGAACGGACCGCCATCAATGCTCCGATCCAGGGAACGGCTGCAGATCTCATTAAAAAGGCGATGGTCTCGATCGATGCGGAAATCCCGGCCCGAAAGATGAAGAGCAAGCTGATTTCCCAGGTACATGATGAGCTTGTTTTCGAAGCGGAGGAGAGCGAGATCGAAGAACTGAAAGAACTGGTGAAGGAGCAAATGGAAGGGGCCGCAACTCTCAGGGTGCCTCTTGAGATTTCGCTGGCGGTGGGTCCTTCCTGGTTTGAGGCCAAATAGCCCAGGTTTTCCGGAACAAATGGCGCTTTTCTTCGTCTTTGAATAAGAGTTGATACGATCGTGAGTGCCAAGCCCTCTCCTGATTGATGAAAATGAGTGAAATAGCACTTTCAGAGCCCATTTCAAGTGTTGCCGATAACACCCTGATTTCCGCCTATCTCACCGGCAACGAGTATGCCTTTGAGGTCCTGGTGAGCCGATACCAGGATCGTCTGGTGAACTACCTGAACCGGTTGATTCACGACTATGAAATGTCGGTGGATCTGTCTCAGGAAGCCTTCATCCGTGTTTACCGAAACGCCAACCGTTATCAGGGTCAGTACAAATTTTCTACCTGGCTCTACCGGATCGCCACCAACCTGGCCATTGATGAGATGAGACGCCGTGAGAGAAAGGGCCGTGTTTTCTTTCACAACGTCATGAACTGGATCCAGGGGGATGATGTTACCTATGTCCTGCCCGATCTTCGTCATTCCCCGGAGAAGACTCTGGACCAAACCGAAAAGCTGGCACGACTCCAGGGGGCCATTGACTCGCTTCCCGAGAAGTACCGATTGGCCTTCATGCTCAAGGAGGCCCAGGAGTTTTCCTATGAGGAAACGGGGCGCATACTGGAGGTCTCCCTTGGTACCGTCAAATCCCGTGTCCATCGAGCCAAGATGTTGCTCCGAGAAAAACTGACGGGGGTTCTATGAACTGCAAAGAGGTGGAGCGATTACTCACGGAAGATATCAGCCAGGGGAACGATTCCCGGGTCCAGGACCACATCGACTGCTGCAGCCTTTGTCGGAGGCTCCACCGGGAACTGACCTCCATGAGTGAACTCGGTCGCCTGCTGCGAACCATCGACCAGGTGCCAGCCGATTTCTCATCCCGGGTGTTCCAAAAACTTGCACCCTCCTCTCTATGGCAGCTTCAGTGGAAGCCCGTCCTGACCTTAGGTCTGGTGATGCTGGGTCTGGTCAGCTTCCTGTGGATTCAGGAGACGCAGTCCGCACGGGAGGCGATGCTCGTCGCCGAGGAGACTCCCAGGGAAGAGCCGTTTGCACGAGTCCAGGATGGTGATCTCGAATTAATCGAGGGTGAGCAGGCCGAGAGTGACCGGGTCGAGGGTCCTTATGTGGATGTTATTTTGAAGAGCCCTTCCGAGTCCGAGTACATCCTCAGGCTTCCCTCTCGAATCAAGGTCCGGACGTCCGACTTGAATCACGATATTTATCTGAACAACGCCAGCTATTGAAGATATAGAACGATCGAGCCAACAGACATGAATCGTAGATCCCGGTTAATGAATCTATTCGTCCGGTCTTTGTCCTTTTCCATCGTCCTTTCGCTGTGTAGTTCTCTCCTGCTGGGCCAGCAGGATCCTCGAGAGTCTCTGGTCAGGGTCTTTCTCAATCGTGAATTTCCCGGAGTTGTCCATGGAAGCCGCTATATTCCTCACATCCATGTTCAGGAAGTTGCCGAGCTACAGGGTGTGGTCGTTGATTCTCGTGGCTATGTCGTTTCTTACGTGGGGAGCTACTGGCCGGAGTTGAGCCTGCCGGGTATCGACGCTCGCTTGTCGATAGAGACGGTTGACGGAACGCGACATCCCGCGCATCTGGTCGGAGTGGATGAGCGGATCGCCCTGGCGGTATTGGCGTCTGAAGGGCTGAAAAACAAGGCGCTCTCCGTTGGTGAAGGATTGGATGAGAGCGGAGTCCGATTCGTCTCCTTTCATGAGGGTCAGTGGAGGGTCGCTTCTCCGGCCCTGGTTAAAGTGAGTGGAGATGATCCCTCCCCGGTTCGAGAAATGCAGATTGTCCCCAATGGAATGGACCTTTGTCCCGTCGAGGGAGGAATGGTTCTGGATGCAGAGAATCGGTTGGCGGGAATTGTAAGGCGAAGTCACTCCCACCCTTTCAGTAGAAAAATGCAGGTTTGGCAGGTGTTGCCTTCCCAGGTGATTCAAAGTTCGGTCAGCCGGATTGTGGAAACCGGAGAGAACATCCGAGCCGGATGGTTGGGCATCATGCCTGAATTTCACACCAGCCATCTGCAGGTCGCCCAGGTGATTCCCGAGTCGCCGGCAGCGACAGCCGGTGTGCAAAATGGAGATGTCATCCTGGCCATTGACGATCAGACCATCCAGAGCCGCTGGGACCTGGCTCAAGCGATCCGGTGGAAGGGATCGGGCGGTGAGTTGACTCTCTCGATCCTGCGTGACGGTCGCCCTCATGAACTGTCCGCCGTCTTGTCCGAAAGGCAGGATCGGGGGCCGAGGGTTTCATGGCGTCTGGAGGTTCCTGCATTCTGGAGCCGGACCCGGAGCCTGGAGGAACAGGTCCGGGTCCACCGCATTATCCTGCCTTCACATTTACATCTCGGTCTGGTGGTGGATCCTCTGACGCCCAAACTGGGAGAATATTTCAACAACCGAGCCCGTCATGGTCTGTTGATTCGAACCGTGCTTCCCGACAGCCCCGCCGGGCGGGTGGGTTTCCAGGAAGGCGATGTTGTGGTGGAGGTCAACGGCCGCAGTGTGGCCTCTGATCTGGACATACAGAGGAGTTTCCAGAGCGTCGACGATGGTGTCATGATGATTCGCTTCCTGCGAGACGGCCGTTCCATGACAAGGACGCTGACCATCCCTTAGCCCGTAGCCCCTGACCACTGATGACCCCTACAATGTTGTGCCCTTCGTTGCTTCACGCCCTTGCTGTGGGCGCACGCCGTGCGCCCCTACAACAGGCTGCAGGATCGTGCCAAATTGGAACGTGAACGGCGGACCCTGGAACGCGCTGGTCAAACATCGGCGTCCGAGGCGCCTCCCACACTCCGGACACGTGAAACGTGGAACGCGACCGAGCGTAGCGAGGTCGCTCCCCTCCTCCTTGACCTGGCCTTCGGACTCTCCCAAAATAGAAGGTTTAATCTATGAAGCAGATAGCCGTTCGTGGGGCCCGTGAGCATAATCTCAAAGACATCGATCTGGATATTCCACGTGACCAGTTGACGGTGATCACGGGTTTGAGCGGCTCCGGGAAGTCGAGCCTGGCCTTTGACACCCTCTATGCGGAGGGCCAAAGACGTTATATCGAGTCTCTTTCCACCTACGCCCGTCAGTTTCTGGACCAGATGCAGAAGCCCGACGTGGATTCCATTGAGGGGCTTTCACCCGCCATCTCCATTGATCAAAAGACCACGATCAAGAGTGTCCGCTCCACGGTGGGAACGATCACCGAGATTTACGATTATCTGCGCCTGCTGTTCTCCAGCATCGGGACTCCCCACTGCCCCGATTGCGACAAGCCAATTTCCCGGCAATCGGTGGATCAGATGGTGGAACGAATTCTGGAACTGCCCCCAAAGAGCCGAATCATGATTCTGGCTCCGGTGGTCCGGGAACGTAAGGGAGAATTCAAAAAACCGTTCGAAAAGTACTTCCAGGAAGGATTCATTCGAGCCCGTGTGGATGGCAAGATCGTCAATCTCGAAAGTCCCCCTTCCCTGGACCGAAGAAAGAACCACAGTGTAGACATCGTGGTCGACCGGCTTTTAGTCGAGCAGGACTTCCGTCGTCGAATGGAGAACTCGGTGAGGCAGGCGATTCGCATGGCCCAGGGGTTGGTCACGGTGTCCATGATCAATGGGCCGGAGATTCTTTTTTCGGAGACCATGGCGTGTATGGATTGCGGCGTCAATATCCCGACGCTGGAGCCGCGAAGCTTCTCCTTCAACAGCCGGTTTGGCGCATGCCCGGCCTGCGAGGGGCTCGGCGCTGAGCGTCAGGTGAGCCTGGAGCGGCTCATTGAAAATCCCCGAGCCAAACTTTCAGACCTCAAACTGGCTTTCACCGATCGTGAATTCAGCTTCTTTTTTATGGAGTCGGTGCGCGTTTTGCTGGAGGAGTTCGAGGTCGATTCCAGAACTGCTTTCTGTAAGTATCCAAAGAAATTGTTGGAAACGCTGCTCGAAGGAACCCAGGGCGCCATCAAGTTTCAATACGAGGGGCGCCGCTACCGGTCGCGTTTCAAGGGGCTCAATGACTGGTTTGCCCGAAAGGTTCAGGCAACGGGTAGTGACCGACGCAGGAAACAGTTGTCGAGTTTTATGATGGAGGGTAAGTGCAACCGATGTGAGGGCACGCGTTTGCGCCCGGAAAGCCAGGCAGTGAGGGTCAACGACCTGCGCATCTCCGACTACTGTGAACGGACCCTGGACGAATGTCTGAAGGCCGTCAGAACAATAAAGCTTTCGCCGCGGCAGACCGCCGTGGCCGGACAGATCCTGGAAGAGATTGACCATCGGTTGAACTTCCTTTTGAACCTTGGATTGTCTTACCTGACCTTGGCTCGAAAGGCGTTTACCATCTCCAGTGGTGAGGCGCAGCGCATTCGTCTGGCCACCCAGATCGGATCGCGCCTGCGAGGCGTTTTGTATGTCCTTGACGAACCTTCCATCGGGCTCCATTCCAGGGATACCGGCAGGTTGCTGGATGCGCTCAAGGAGTTACGGGATCTGGGAAACACCATCGTGGTGGTGGAACACGACGAGGAGACCATCCGAAATGCGGATTATCTGGTGGATATGGGTCCTGGGGCCGGAATCAGCGGCGGGTCTGTGGTGGCCCGGGGCAGTCTGTCAAAGGTCTTAGAACAACCCGATTCGCTGACAGCGGCGTATCTCAACGGAACTCGGGCCATCGCGGTTCCCGAGAAACGCCGACCGGAAAATGGGAATGCCATTGAACTGCTTGGAGTCCGCCACCACAACCTGCGCAATATCGATGTGACCTTCCCCCTGGGTCAACTGATTACCGTGACCGGCGTTTCGGGCTCGGGAAAATCATCGCTGGTGGATGACGTCCTCTATCGTGCGCTTTCCCGGATCCTTTACCGGTCACTGGTGGAGCCTGGGTTGCATCGTGAGATCCGGGGAGTGGAATGGATCGACAAGGTGATTGAAATCGACCAGGCCCCCATTGGCCGGACCCCCCGATCCAATCCTGCCACCTACGCCGGTGTTTTCACACCCGTCAGGGAGCTTTTTGCTATGTTGCCTGAATCCCGGGTCCGAGGGTACAAAGCGGGCCGGTTCAGTTTCAACGTCAAAGGAGGGCGCTGTGAGGTATGCGG
>JAPYTY010000042.1 GCA_029942065.1 Acidobacteriota bacterium
CCCTTTCCCCATCCGTATCGTGGTGGAACCGGAGACGAGATACCGGCAGATTGAGATAGGTTGAAGAGCGCTGGTCTTCGACCAGCGCGTTCCACGTTCCAGGTTCCACGAAGTCCTCAGTAGCTGACAGAAAATTCGAAATCCGAAGTCCCAAATCCGAAATCCGGCCGCAATTCAACACCGGCCCATTCTTCACGCGGAGCCCACGCGACGCGTTTCTTCACCCCGAACTTCAACGAGGAGTTTTTCCGCGCGCTAAGCGCGCTTCTCCTATCTCCTATCTCCTGGCTCCTGGCTCCTGTTTTCTTCTTTTTTCCTCGCACTTTTTAGAGCTGAGACGTTATAGCAAGAGATGAAATTTTCTAGCCCGGATTTCTCACACCTTCTCGTCACGAAGCGGCGGAAGGGCCGGTCTGACAAGGCGCGCGACCGAGGCCCCCGCAAACGTACTGTAGGGTACGTTGAGGAGGCCGAGGGGTACCCCGGCCTTGCGGGTCGCGAAACACAGTCAGGACGGATCATTGCGCCGATGCAGTAGAGGGGGTGTGAGCAATGCGGGCTACAAGGATACACCCTGTTTGAAATCACTCTGTGGTGCCTTCTGATGGGCACCCTCTCGACCGTCGGCCTCTCGGTGGGCGAGGGAATTCGCGATCAACAGAGGCTTCACCTGGCCGGCGAGTCTCTGGTATCGGCGGTCTCGGCTGCCCGATTCGATGCCATGACCAAGAACCTCGCCCTTCAGAACAGGGTTCATCCCGAACGAAACCAATTCACGGTGGCCTTGAAGGACGACGAGCCGGATCTCTGGCAAAACCTTCCTCGAGGAGTCGTATTCTCCAAGATCCCGTCCAGGCCCATCACATTTTTCTCCCGGGGAAGTGCCGCTCCTGCTGGAAGCTTCACACTGGAAAACCAACGAGGCCAAATCCAGGTCATCGTGTCTTTGAGCGGAAGGGTTCGATGGAAAAGGAAGATTTAGGCTTCACACTGGTTGAGGTATTGATTTCAATGATGCTTCTCATCCTCACCACGGTATCCCTGCTCGGAAGCCTGGATCAGGCTTTTCGCCACTACCGTACCGCTGAGCTACGTTGGCGGGCAACCATTGAGGTCTGGAATCAAATCGAACTGCTTCGTGCGGATACTCCGGCAGCAGGAGACCCACTCCTGATCCTTCCGGACTCCCGGCCCCTTTATCGTTCGGTTATCCGAAATTCCCGGTTATTGGGCCAATCCGGCTGGGAGGTTCTCATTGCGGACAGGTAGAGGTTTTGGTTTCTTCGAAATGATGGTGGCCTCGATGCTTTCCGGCCTGATTTTCCTGGGATTTTTTGTGGTCATCGGGCAATTTCAAAAGGGCTGCTCCGACCTTAATCTGATTCTGGAGCGTGATTCCAACTTTTGGCTGGCTCCCCTGCTCCTTTCCCGCTGGATCGCCCCAACCGGGAACAACCGCTGGGAACAGCCCTGGCCCGGAGTGGTGGTTCAACCCGGGCTCCTGGAACTCAACAGCGACATCCACGGCAAGGGGGGCTTCCCCGACTCCGAACTTTCCAGCAGCTTTGAGTCCCTGCGGCTCCGGGCTTTCAAGTCCAACCTTCAAGTGAAAAGTGGCCAGGGTAATTTTCAACCAGTGATCAAGAACATCACAAGCATGAGTTTTGATTCAGAACAAATGCCGGTCATCACCATCAGGCTGGAAGCCGGGACCGACCGATCGCCGTCCTCGTTCGAGGGGAACCTGTTGGAAACGATGGAGTTGTCCATCCAGCTAAGAAACTATCGGCCCAGCCTTTTCCTTGAGGGCACCTAGATGCGGGGTTTCAGTCTGATTACGGCCCTACTGGTGATTCTTCTCGTCACCACGCTGGGCTGGGGACTTATTTTCAGAATCCTGCGTCAGTGGGAAATGGCGACCCAGGTGAAATCTCAACTCTACGGGTTCGTCCTGGCGGAAAACGGCATCGAATACGCTCGGACCCTGCTGCCCCATCTGAATCTCAATTCCCTTTTGGTGGGCACCGATGGGTTGCCCTGCGAGGGGCTCTCCGGGGAATGGCGAAGCCCCATGTCATTTGCTCAGTCCCTCCGTGTGGATCCCGCAACCTGGAATTCCCCCTGTGATGACGGACTCCCCGCCCACGACGGCGAGGCTTTGATCCCCCGGGGGTATCAGGCGGAAGGGGGACATTTTTTCCTCAGATTCTCGAATAATCCTGAGGAAACTTCCCAAATCGATGAGGACTACATCGTTCTGGTCAGAAGCCTGGCCATCGTCCCGGACCGTGTCAGGAGTCCCTTTCTTCCCTCGCTGAAAAATCCTGTAGCACTGGATTGAAGCTCGATTTCGTCAGGAGAAATCCTTTTCCCTGCCCAGTCCTCTCACCCTTTTTGGGGATTCCGGAACTTTCCATTGGGAGGGTGATCGGTTTGAGATTGAGGCCGCCACAGGTTCCGGAATTTCTCTGGTATCCCTCTCCTCTTCGGCACTCCTTCAAGATCTCATGAATTCTCTTTCCCCCGGTCAGCTTCAATCCATTCTCAGTCAGTCCGCCCCTCCCTCGATTGAAGATGCCACTCCACTGTACCGGAATGATCTCCGTTTCAGGCGCCTGTTCAGCTCCGAGTTTTGGAGTCATTTCATCGATCAACTGCCGCATTTTTCCGAGTCCCAGGCGGGAGGAATTACCTTCCTGCCCGATGGGGGAGTACTCAGCAGCTCGCTCTCAGGAATGCTGATTGCAAAAAAGGATCTGACCCTGAACGGAAACACCAGCTTCAGAGGTTTACTGCTACACCTGGGAGAGGGGAAATTGACGCTTTCCGAGCAGGCTGAAGTCGTCGGGGGAGTCTGGATGTCCAATCTCGACTCCTCGGGAACAGATTTGAGGTCCCGGCCCATTTCGTTCAAAATGTCGGGCAATTCCGCCCTTCATTTCAGCCGCCCCGCGATTAGCGAAGCGCTTGCACGGATCCCTCCTACCCAGCTGGGATGGCGCATGCTGTACCCCGATAGAGTATAATCGCTCACATGATTTCCCTGGTGACCGCATTACTGCTCATGGGGACCGCCTCGAGTCTGGCCCAGGAAACCGAAAAGCCCTCTCAAGAAGCTCAATTTGCCGAAGAAGAACCCGAGGAGATGTCTCTGGCGGAATTTGCCCGCAAAGAACGGGCGCGCCGCTCAATAATAGGCCAACCCGATCGGGTGATCACCAACGCCAACATCAATCAGGTCAAGGGACTGATCAGCACCAGTACTGCGCCTCCCTCCAGTGGAGAAATGGGAGACGGGATGGGTGAAGGCGAGGGCGACAATGCTGAAGGTTCCGAGGAAGAGGGGGATTCCGATCTGGAAAAATGGCAGGGTGCTTTTGCTGGCGGAGTGCGCCAGTTGGAAAATGCGATCAATCTGGGTTTGGTTCTGGAACTCAGAATGGTCGATCTCAATAATTCATATTTCACCGCAACGGGTCCCGCAAAAGGCGGAATCCAACAACAACTGCAGGAAACCCGGGAAGAAATTCAGGCCAACCAGGGTCAGGTACGAGCGGCCCGACAGACTCTCGAAGACCTCGAAAACGATGCTGCGATGGACGGGGTCCCTCCTGGAGCCATTCGTGAAATGATCGGCGATTTACCAACACGGGCTTCGTTTCGGAACGCCCCGGGCGGCTAGTCCGCCTTTCCCGAGGACTTTCGTGCCTGTGCCAGGTGTAGAGTAACGATGCCTGCCGTCAGGCGGTAGTGTCTCGGGGAGGCAAAGCCGGCTTGCCCCATTAGGGTCTCCAGTTGCTCTGGATCAGGAAACTCCCGGACCGACCGGGGCAAATAAGAATAGGGTCCCTTCTCACCCGAAATCAATCGTCCGATTTGAGGCAAAATTCGCATACAGTAAAAAAAATAAAGTTGCTTGAAGACGGGAAACCGGGGCTGAGAGAACTCCAACACAGCCAAAGTGCCTCCATTCCGAAGCACACGGCACATCTCTCGCAGACCTGCAACGTAGTCGGGTAAGTTGCGAAGCCCGAAGGCGATGGTCACCCCATCAAACGAACCGGTAGGGAAAGGGAGTTGCACAGCATCGCCTTCGACGAACCGAATGATCCCGCTACCGCCACCGGATTCCACCTTCCTTTGGCCCAAAACCAGCATGGGATGACAAAAATCACAAGCCACAACACGACTGCTCCGGGATAACTCGATAGCCAGATCTCCGGTTCCAGCGCACAGGTCCAGGACCATGGCCGATTCGGGTAGCAGCTCCTGAAGCTTGCCGGCGCAGACACGCCGCCAGCGCCGGTCCTGAGAAAAGGAGAGCAATCGATTCACCAGGTCATAGCGATGGGCAATGGACGCGAACATTCCCCGGATCTGACGGGACTCCTTGTTCAACGGACTGCTGTGCGTTCGTGCGTTCGTGCGTTCGGTTTCGGGTGATTCACTCATCGCTTTTCTGTTTTACAGGGCGATATGGACACAACTTGATGTGTGAGCTCCTTTCCAACAAGGGCACCAAAGCACGGCAGCACAAATGCAGGCGTTAGCGGGTCTGCTCCCATGCCTCGGCGAGGAGTTTTGCCTGGACATCGCCCGTGATCACGGTTGTGCCAATCCCTTTGAGAAGAACGAAGATGATCTGATCTCCCTGATGTTTCTTGTCCCTCTTCATGGCTTCCACCAGAATCTCGATGGAAATGGAGCCGATGGGAGGCAGATTTCCAATGCTGCGGACCGTTTGCATGATCCGCTTGCTGGTGGATTCATCGAGGAACCCTGCCAGCCGGGAAAGATGGGTTTCGACCAACATTCCCCAGGCGATGGCCTCTCCATGGGTGAACTCCTGATATTTCGTGGCCACCTCCAGAGCGTGGCCAAAGGTGTGTCCAAAATTGAGAATTCTCCGCAGATCCTTCTCTTTCTCATCCTGGGAGGTGATCTCCGCCTTGATGGCACAACATCGGCTGATCACTTTCTCCAGGACATCGGAGTCCTGATTTTGAATTTTTTCCAGATGAGTCTCGAAAAACTCAAAGAATTTCGGATCGCAGATAAGGCCCTATTTACCGACCTCGTATAGTCCTGACTGGAATTCCCTGGCCGGAAGAGTCGAAAGGGTATCCGTGTCAATGCAAACCAGTTCGGGTTGATAAAACGACCCGATCATGTTCTTTCCCAGTGCATGGTTGACGCCGGTTTTCCCCCCTACCGAGCTGTCTACCTGGGCAAGCAAAGTCGTGGGAACCTGGATGTAAGGAATTCCCCTGAGCAGGGTGGCTGCAGCAAATCCGGCAATGTCTCCGGTCACCCCACCTCCCAGCGCGATGACCATGGAAGAACGATCGGCTCGGTGGGCAAGAAGATCGGTATAGATCTGGCCCACGGTCTTGAGTGTCTTGTGCTGCTCGCCGTCAGGAATGATACTTTTGATGACCTGGCAACCACGGTCCGAAAGTTGCCGGAGCAAACCCTCTCCATAGAGCTCGAAAACCCGGGAGTTTGAGATCACAAAAATGGTTGGGTGAATTCCGCGGTTTCCAAGGAGTTCCCCCACCTGACCGAGAAGACCGGATGCGATAAGAATCTCGTAGCTTCTGTCACCGAGACTGACCTGAACGGTTTTCACATCTCCTCAACCTTCTCGGTGCTGATGCTTTTTCGGCCAACCAGGCTGTGCCCCTATTCTCTTGGGGCGAAGCACGTCATTTGACCACGCCTTCCAGGGGACTGCTGGCAGTGGCATAAAGCTTTCTGGGCATCCGACCCGCCAGAAAGGCCAGGCGTCCCGACTCCACGGCCAGTTTCATGGCTTTGGCCATACTCACAGGGTCATCCGCTCCGGCGATTCCGGAATTCATCAGCACACCCCCAACTCCCAGTTCCATGGCAATCGTCGCATCGGAGGCCGTTCCCACGCCTGCATCGACCACCACCGGGACGGAAACCGTTTCCAAAATGATTCGGAGATTATTTGGATTCTGAATTCCCAGACCTGAACCAATGGGCGCTCCCAGTGGCATGACTGCAGCCGCTCCGGCTTCCTCCAGCTTCTTGCAAACAATGGGATCATCATTGGTATAGGGCAAAACAGTAAATCCTTCCTTGACCAGGATCCGGGTTGCCTCCAGCAGCGCTTCATTATCAGGAAACAGCGTTTTTTCATCGCCGATGACCTCCAGCTTGACCAACTCGGAAAGCCCAGCCTCACGGCCCAGCCGTGCACAACGAACCGCATCTTCCGCCGTGTAACATCCCGCTGTATTGGGCAAAAGGGTAAAACGATCCGTATCGAGATAATCCAGCAAGGATTCCTTGCTCTTGTCGGTCAGGTTGACCCTTCGGACGGCCACCGTCACCATATCTGCGCCACTGGCCTCCAATGCCTCACGCATGAGGTCGAAATTTTCGTATTTACCGGTTCCGACAATCAACCGCGAACTCAGTTTTCGCCCCGCTATCACGAACTGATCTGCCATCCTTATTCCTCTCCGCCTCCGACAAAATGGACCACTTCAACCCGATCTCCTGAAACAAGAGTTTCCTCCTGCCAGCGATCGCGACTGACGATCTGGCCGTTGAGTTCCACGGCCACCTGTTGACCCACCAACTTCAGATCCTCGACCAGATCGGTAACCGTCCACTCCATCGGTATTTGGATTTCCTCTCCGTTGAGGATTATCTCAATTTTCTCAGTCATATATAAGAGAACAATAAAACAATAGAGCGTTGGAAGAAAGTGGCGCAATTCGTCATCAGCGTCCGCTACACTTCTTCTGTAAAGAGGAAGATGTTCCGCAGAAAAAGTTTCGCCATCCTATTTGTTCGCTTTTTCCCGTGTTCGGTACTTCTTGGGGCCCAGAATCCCAAGCCGTGGAACGTTATCCTCATCACGGTCGATACCCTGCGAGCAGATCATCTGGAACCCTATGGGTATACAAATATTCGCACTCCCAATATCAACAAGCTGGCTCAAAGGGGCACGGTTTTCGAACATGCCGTCGCGTCTTCGCCACTGACCCTAGCCTCCCATGCCTCCATCTTGACAGGCCCTTTCCCCTTCTACCATGGGGTTCAAGACAATGTGGGATTTATCCTTTCGGAAGATCAGATTACCCTGGCCTAAATCCTCTCCGAGGCGGGGTTTGCCACCGGAGCCTTCGTGGGCTCATTCGTTCTGGATCCTCGTTTCGGACTGGACCAGGGATTTGACACCTACCTCGCCGATTTTCAACTGACGGGAATGGAAGTTATCGCTCCCGGCTACATTCAAAGAAAAGCCGAGGATGTGATGGGATTCGCCACCCGCTGGATGGAAGAACAAATCTCGATTGGGCGGCCTTTCTTCGGTTGGATTCACCTATACGATCCCCACGCCCCCTAAAACCCTCCTCCTGAGTTCTCGACTCTTTACCCGGATCGTCTTTACGACGGCGAGATCGCCTATGTTGATTCGGTCCTGGAGAGCCTTGGGAATTTCCTGAGTGAATCCAGGATCGAGGAGGAGACGATGCTGATTCTCACCAGCGATCACGGGGAGAGCCTGGGTGAGCACGGGGAAAAAACACACGGGTATTTCATCTACGAAGCCATCCAGCTTTTCGGTCGCTACACCCTGCATGACGCGGTAACAGAACTTCCCTTTCCGCAGCGGCCCGCTTTTCAAGCCAACCTGGAAAGTTTCCAACAACAACTCAGCATCACCATGAAGCAGGTTTGGTCGCCCACCCGTTTGAACGAATTTCGATTCACCTATTTTTATGATCGAAGTGACAACTCGACCACCAATCCGCACATCCCCCATATGCTGGTCACGGGTTCTCCAGCCGGTCTGGATCTATTCGACAACAATTAGGAGGCTTCGCCGCCTTCCCTCAGCTTTTTACAACCAACACTTTCCAGTGGCAAGATATCGTCTCCTTCAACCTGGGGGATCACTTCCTGCGAGCAGGCCTGGACCTGAGAAGAGTGGGAGAGGATAGCGATTTTGCACAGGCGGCCCGTCCTCTGGTGGTCTATCGGGGACTGTTTGATTTCGCCCTGGATGCTCCTTATTTTTACTCGTCCGGCATTGATCCGGCCAGTGGAAACCTCGCCAGCACTCCTCGCGAATTTCGCAGCTCGGAAGTCGGCTGGTTCATACAAGACGACTGGAAAATCCATCCCCGCCTGACCTTGAATCTGGGACTGCGCTGGGATTTCTTTGGACCCGGCACCGAAACCAATGGCAGATTGTCCAATATCAGCTTTCCTGGTGGCGGCAGTTACTTCGAGAACATTTTCAATGCCAGGGTGGGGGCTGTCGACAAACTTTACAACAGTGATTGGAACAACTTTGCTCCTCGCCTGGGATTCGCCTGGGACCCCTTTGGCGAAAATACCACGGTACTGCGGGGCGGCTACGGCATCAGTTACGACAAGATCTTTCTCAACATTGTCACCAATTCCCGATTCAATCCTCCCTTCTATGGCCTGGTAGGCCTCTCCAACCTTATTTTCGGAGATGATCTCTCTATGTTGCCACGAATCAGCGACAATCCCAGCGATCCCTTCGGAGGCTTCGTGGGATCCAACATTCAGGAGCCGTTGGGCTTTGACGAGCGCGGAGGAATCGCCGGGTCCCGGGTGGCTTTACGCGCTTTGGATCCTAGCATTCGAGACTCTTATGTTCACAACTTGTTTCTCGGCATCCAGCGGGAACTGCCCTGGGACATGGTCTGGGAAATCAACTACCAGGGAACGTTGGGCAAGAAACTCAAGTTCATCGGAGATCCCAACCGCTTCGCGGGAGACCGGCTTGGGGACGCGGACCCCCTGGGCAACAACGAAGGGGATGCAGGCCTTAATCTGATCAACCCTTCTTTTGGGTCCTTCAACTTGCGTCAAAATCGCATTACCTCGAACTACCACGGATTGAATTCCCACCTGAGTAAACGTTTCGATGACGGCTTGTCCTTTCAGATAAGCTACACCTACGGGAAGTCCCTGGACTACAACTCCGATGTTGGCCGTGCCGGTCCCAATAACGGTGGTTCCGGTCTCTATTTCGTGGACCCGCTCAACATCGCCCGGGATTACGGCCGTTCCAATTTCGACATTCGTCATCGCCTTGTAACCAACTTCCTTTGGGAAGTTCCTTTCATGAGAAGTCCACCGGGGATATTGGGGCACCTGCTGGGAGGGTGGCAGATCAACGCCATTATTCCGTTACAAACAGGACTTCCCTTCAGTGTCATCAACGGGGCCAGCCTCAGCGGAGGTGGAGATTTCAATGCCGACGGCAAAGCCATCGAACGACCCAACACTCCGGTATTTGGAAATACACTCAACAAATTTCCGGTTACTTCCAAGTTTATCGAAGGGGTGCCCCAGGCCGATGATTTTCCGACTCCTGCTCTCGGCACCAACGGAAATCTGGGCAAAAACACGTTCACGGGACCCGCTTACTGGAGCATGGATTTTTCACTGATCAAAAACTTCCCGATTCCGGTCAACGAGGAAACCCTCCTCCAGTTCCGGGCAGAATTTTTCAACCTCTTCAATCGCGTCAATCTTTTCCTTCCACAAGTCGATCTGGACAGTAGCCGCTTCGGGATGTCCAACACGGCCTTCGATCCGCGCCAGATCCAGTTCGCTCTCAAATTCATCTTCTAGGCAGACGCCGTCCGCTTTGCGGAATCGTTTTTTCGTTCGGTGGTTCGGATTATCTGCCAAGGTGTAGCGGCCGCTCTATGAGCGGCCCTCCGGAATCGGCGCACTGAGGCGCCTCCCACACTCCGGACACCTGAAACATGAAACCTGAAAGGTGAAAGGTGAAACGCGCTGGTCGAAGACCAGCGGCCGGTCAGGATGTGTTCTGCTTGACAGGGTCAAGAGGCCTTCAATAAGATCCTCACCGCGTGGGAAAAACCTCCTAAAACCAGGACGTTGCTGTGGAGTATTTCGTCTTTTATGGGCTGGCGACCGTGGCCGTGACTGCCGCTCTGGTGGTCGTGTTGATGAACCGGGCCATTTACAGTGCTCTGGCTCTTATCGTCTGCTTCGGAGCCGTCGCGGGCCTGTTTTTCCAGCTCGGGGCTCAGTTCGTTGCCGCCGTTCAGATCATCCTTTATGCCGGGGCCATCATGGTCCTGTTCCTCTTTGTGATCATGCTCCTGGATCCCCAGTCGGAGAAGTTCTCCCCAGACCAACTCAAACAGGTCCCGTTTCTCGCACTCCCCTGTGCGGCTTTTCTCGCCTTTGTACTGGTACAGATGACCTTTCAGTGGTCAGCCGGAACGAGTGCCCCTTCGGTCGTCCAGACCTCCGGCTCCCTGCAAATGGACGGGAACACCGAGTCTCTGGCCCGTTTACTCTTTCGCGACTATCTGCTGCCGTTTGAAATCACCTCGATCCTCATTTTGTCAGCCGTGCTGGGGGCCGTGGTCTTAACTCGGCGGCCCGAGTGAACTTATGATTCCTGTCACCCATTATCTCGCCCTGGCCGCTATTTTATTTGTGATCGGAACCTGTGGGGTGATCCTTCAAAGGAATGTCCTCACCATGTTCATGTGTATCGAACTGATGCTCAATGCAGTCAATTTGACTTTCATCACCTTCTCTCGTTTTCTCAACCAATTAGATGGCCAAATCTTTGTTCTTTTTGTCATGACTGTCGCAGCCGCTGAAGCTGCTGTCGGGTTGGCGTTGATTGTCATTCTGTCTCGGCGGGCGGACTCACTGGACGTGGACCAAGCCAACACCATGAAGTGGTGAGGAGTGCTGGAACACTACTGGGTTTTAATTTTATTCCCTTTGCTTGGCGCGATGATTACCGGCCTCTTTGGCCGAGGTTTCTCTCATCGAGTCACCGCCTGGGTGTCCTGCTCGGCTTCCGGACTGAGTTTTCTGGTGGCGTCGCTGGCCTTCCGGGAATTGATTCAGCAGCCCGCTGAGGCACGTGCAATTTCCTCTCACCTTTTTACCTGGATCGAATCGGGAGACCTGGTGGCGGAGTTCTCCTTTCTTCTAGATCCGCTTTCCATGATGATGATCCTGGTCATCACCGGGGTTGGTTTTCTCATCCACGTTTACTCGGTCGAGTACCTGGCCGGTGAAGACGGATACTATCGCTACTTTGCCTATCTCAATCTCTTCATCTTCATGATGAGCGTGCTGGTCCTGGCCGACAATTACCTGTTGATGTTTGTCGGATGGGAAGGTGTGGGCCTCTGTTCCTATCTGCTGATTGGATACTACTTCCAGAAACCAAGTGCGGGTGATGCTGCCAAGAAGGCCTTCATCGTCAACCGCATCGGTGATGTAGGCTTCATTCTGGGAATCTTCCTGATTTTCCGCTCTTTCGGCACCTTCGAATACCACTCGGTCTTCGCAGCCGTTTCCAGTTCATCGGAATCGGCAGCCTCACTTTCCCTGGGAGCCATCACCTTGTTGCTGTTTGTGGGGGCCACCGGGAAAAGTGCACAGATCCCCCTTTACGTCTGGCTCCCCGATGCCATGGAGGGTCCCACGCCGGTGAGCGCACTG
>JAPYTY010000043.1 GCA_029942065.1 Acidobacteriota bacterium
TTCCGATTCCCCCTCAAGAACAAGACCCAGGCCTTTTCTAAACCGATGCCTGGCGGCTGGAACAACCTCTGGAGTGATCATAGCTTTTTCCTCTTTAGCCGGGGTTCCAACACGGAAATTCCTGGTCTGGACAAAGCAAATTACGTGCCAACCAACAAACTCCCTATATCGTGGGGTTTTTCAACCATCACACACAATCAAGGTGTCTCCTGGCCCGCAAATTGTAAACTTAAGTTCACAATTTGAGCCACCTGGAAGGGTCCGGGTCGCCCCCTGGGGCAGCCGTTTCTGAAGGTTTCTAACGAGGTCTTTGGAGCCGCAGATGGGGTCTTGGCAGTTAAAACAGGGGAGAAGGAATGGGGAGGAACCCTTTACGTGTCGTCGCATTTGGGGGAAAAGACTGGACACGGGTTCCTCCCATCTCTTTTAACAGCAATTTCTGTGCCTCTGACTGATCCGTCACCGGGCCGTTGAAGAATCGGAGCAGCAGGGGTTGGAGAAGCCCCTGCTTCCCTTCTGCTGCACTCCCTTTATTGCGTTCCATTATTGGTCATTATTGATGATAATGATGGGAGTCGACATGGGGCGTAGGGTCTGGGGATTCAACATACGGGCTGGATAAAGGAGTCCTGACGATGAGCACAAATCTTTTGGTTGACATTCTTGGCTGGATCGGCGCGGTAGCCCTTCTGGTCGCCTATGCGATGGTCTCACGAAAAAGGCTGGAGGGAGACTCCCCGCTCTATCAGGTACTGAACTTGATAGGCAGCGTCACCCTTATGATCAACGGCTTCTTCTACGGGGCTTACCCGTCCGGTTTCCTGAATGTAATCTGGGGATCGGTCGCTCTCTATACTCTCTGGGCAGTGAGGTCCAAGCCTTTGAATGGGTCTTCCTGAACGAGTGGATCCGATGCCAGGGGGTGCTCAAGGATCAAGATGACAGCGCAGCCTTGTCACTCTCAACAAGATTCTATGCCTGCCCCTCGGCACTCAACTGCTCGAGGACCTGGTCGACCACCGGGGAATCGGTCCAATTGGCCTTGTAGATGATGTTGCCCTCTTTGTTCACGACATAGACCGCGTTGGGCATATTGCCGTAGCGAAGGTGAATCGTCTCGTCCAGCCCATCCAGAACAATGGGACTCCGGATCTCAAAGAGTTCTCTTAGCTCCTGGGCGTAGCTGACTCTGTCTTCGTATTTTTTGTGGGGAAAGTACTTCTTGAATTTGCGTTCCTGCGGATGAGGCTCCCGCACATACATGTGCCAGACTTCGACATCATCATACTTTTGAGCGACTTTCTCGATAGCAGGCACCTGCCCGCGATAGGGCGCTCAGGTTATGGCCCCGAAAACCAGGACAACGTTCTTCTTGCCGATCCGGTCAGAAAGGCAAAAGCGCTCTCCGTTATCTCCCTTGAGATCGATCTCGGGGGCGCGTTCACCCAGCACCACCGCTTTTCCGAAGTTCTTGTAGCGCTTCAGAATTTGTGGACTGATGCGTTTTTTGACCAGTTTGAAAAAATCGCAGTATTTAAAACTGGTCCAGGGATCCGGAGGCATCCAATAATAATCCGAACGAGGCTCCATAATGCCACTCCTTTTCTTGTCCGGCGAAAGCGCAGATGAATTTCTCCCCCCACTTTAACATAACGGAATCAAATCCTTGCTGTCGGAAAACCGACTTTCCATCCACCCTGGTCATTTAGTAGGGCGAGGCAAGCCGAAAACCATAGCCTCTCGTCACTGCGGCCAAGAATTTATGCATAGCAAGCGCTGCTATTTACTTGTACAATTCCTCTAGCCCGCATCATGCATAATTTGGGCCAGGAGGCGTTCCCATGACACGTTATTTCCTTTCCCGGTTGGGGTTTACAATTTTCTTTATCCCTGTCCTGCTAGCAGTAGGCTGGGTTGGACATCCTTCTCGAGTCCTGGCTCAGCAAACGGAGACCGGGGGTTCCACCGCCGACATCGTGATCGTGGGATCGGGACTTTCGGGATTGTCCGCCGCCTGGGAAGCGGGTCGCACCGGGGCTCGAGTCCAGGTCATCGATATGTGGTCCATCTTTGGCGGGCACGGCGTTGCCGCCGGAGGAGTGCTCAACATGGTCGGAACTCCGGTACAGGCGGCCAAGGGCATCCAGGACAATCCGGAGCTGGCCTTCAACGACTTCATGAGGTGGGGAGAGGATCCCAATCCGGAGTGGGTTCGCTACTATGTCGAAAACTCCAGCCGACTCATCCACGACTGGCTTGCAGGTATGGGCATCGAGTTCGGAGATGTCGGTCGAAACCCGGGCAACACGGTTCCCCGGGTCCATCGTACCCAGGGAGGAGGCCAGGCCCTGGTGACCGCCGTTTACCGCGAGTGCCTCAAATTTCCCAACATCGACTTTACCTGGAATCACAAGGTCACCGGTCTGCTCAGGGAAGACAACCGTGTGGTGGGAGTGGAGGCGGAAAACCTGCGGAACGGAGAGAAATTCGAGGTTCGGGCCTCGGCCGTTATTCTCGCTACCGGCGGTTTTCAAAGTAATCTCGAGATGGTTCGAGAGTTCTGGTCCGAGGATATGAAGGTCCCCGAACGAATCCTGCTCAGCTCAGGGATCGAAGCCCTGGGTTCCGGGCTGGAACTGGCCCGGGAAGCAGGGGCCAGCCTGAATTACCTGGATCACCAGTGGAACTACTCCTCGGGTATTCCCAATCCGGTTTACCCGGGAACCGATCGCGGTCTGTTTGCCCGAAGCTCGGCTGCCATCTGGGTCAATATGGAGGGGCGACGGTTCGTCAATGAATCCGAAAGCGTCAAGGTGACGACTCCGGCCGTTATCGACCAGACAACATCCAGCTACTGGGCTATCTTCGACGCTTCGGGCCTGGAGCAACTCGCCGTGAGGGGAACCACCGCCTGGGAGGACCCCAAACAGGTTCTCCTCGAAAAATATCCTCAGGTCCTACCCTCGGCGGGTTCCATACGGGAACTGGCTCAAATCATCGAACTCGCCCCTGACGCTTTGAAGGCAACGGTGGACCGCTACAACTCGATGGTCGCAATGGGCGAGGACGAAGACTTCGACCGCTTCAGTTCCACCTCCTCCCCGGCCAAGGACCTGATCCGCCAGGCCTACGATGCTCAAAAAATTGAGAAGCCTCCCTTCTATGCTCTTCACACCTTCGCGGTGACACGAAAAAGCATGGGCGGAGTGCTGATCGACCTGTCGGGCCGTGTGCTGGACGGCACGAAACAGCCCATCCCCGGACTTTACGCGGTCGGAGAGGTCACCGGGTTTGGACAAATCAACGGTAAAGCCGGTCTGGAAGGCACCTTCCTGGGACCGGCCATCGTCACGGGCCGGGTCGGAGGCCGGGAAGCTTTGGCGGCATTGGGAGAAACCCCCACCAGAGAGGTTACCCAACCGCTTCCTCCCTCTGCACCTATCAACGTCTCTATCAACAATGATGTCTGCCTAAAGTGTCATCCCGTGGCCAGACTCATTGCCACCCAGCGCCCGGGCTATCTTCATTTTGAACGGGCTCATGGAATCGTTCTGGAACGCAACGACTCATGTATCCAGTGTCACGGCGAGTTCGATCCCGTGCCTAAGGGATCGCACCAATTTGATCGCCAGGCGCAGGTGGAAAACTGTGTCCGCTGCCATTGACTAACCTTAGTCCCTGCATCAAGGAGATTTCCCAATGAACAAGACCATTGCCATACTTTCGATTCTGGTGGGAGGATTCCTGTTCCCCACCATCGCTTTCGCAGACGACGTGGATGACGTGAAGGCAGAGTATCTGAGGCATATCGCCAACTCCAACAACGGGGAACTCGACAGTTTCGTCGACCAGCACCTTCCGGGTCACAGTGCTTTTGGTCCGACCGGCGCCATGCTCACTCGATGGGACTCCCTGGAAGAAGAGAAAAAAACGGCCCTGGCAAATGTGGAGGCTGCTCGCCAGCGTGGTTCCGGCAGATCCAGCGTGCGCTCCTTCCGCAATGTCCAGGTGAAGCACATGGAGGTGAAGATCTATGGTCGACTCACCGCGGTGGTCACCGGCTATTTGACCGGAACCGACACCGCCCCCGACGGATCCACCTACCAGAGCGCTCGGAGATTCACCGCGGTCTGGGTCAAACAAGGGGATCGGTGGAGAGAGGCTCACGATCACATGTCGATGCTGCGAGTCCCCATGCCGCGTTAACCACCAAGACACAAAGATTTTTTCTCCCTACCTTGAGGTGTGAAGAGCAAGAAAACTTTGTGTCTTTGTGGTGAATATTTTTTGGGTCTTGGTGGTTAACTTCACTGTCCAGATTGACCCACTCTCGGACCGCGCGTAAGATCCACTTCTTTCAGGGCACTTACAAAGGGAGAACACCATCCTTCACAGTCGCCTCTTCAAAATTTGCGCCGGTCTCCTGGTAACCATCCTTTGCCTGGCCGGCGCCCTGTGGGGACTTGACCTGGAGGAAGTGTCTCAGAGCTTCGAGAAACTCAACCTGAGCACCTTGCCCGTCATGCTGCTTCTTGTTTTCCTCTTTTTCTGGTTAAAGGCAGTCCGCTGGCGCCTCCTGCTCGCTCCCCTGCGGGAATTCCGGACTCGGGAGGTCGTACCTCCGCTCCTGATCGGCTTCATGGGAAACAATATTCTTCCAGCCCACCTGGGCGAATTGATTCGGGTCTTTGTGTTAAGTCATAAATTCGCTCTCTCCAAAACCGCCGTTCTTTCCAGTGTCATTCTGGAGCGCGTCCTGGACATGCTGGTCATTCTGGTCTTCGTCGGGGTAGGCCTTCTGGTCGTGGAGGACCTTCCTCCATGGGTCGAGACCGGAGCTCTTACCATGGCAGTGATGGCCCTCATCTTTTCCATACTCCTTGTAACTTACGTATTCCGGGCCCAGATGTTCATTCAGGCCTATCGCAAAATTTTCCGTTTCCTTCCCCCCAAACCTTCCCACAAGCTCGACGAGATCATGGAATCGGCAACTCAGGGTCTTGCCTCGATCAAGAGCGGCCGAACCGCTTTTTGGCTTATCTTGAATTCCTTTCTGCAATGGACATTGATGGGGGGGATGGTTTACATCTCCCTGACCAGTCTGGGGCTATGGTTGCATCCCATGGCATCGATTATCACCACAGGGGTTTCGGCCCTGGGTGCAGCGATACCCTCCACTCCGGGCTATTTCGGAGTCATTCAACTCTCCTTCTGGGTCACTTTGCAAATATTTGGGGTAGACCAAGCCGATGCCTTTGCCTCTTCCATCTACTATCAAATGAGCCAGTACATCCCCGTCACACTGGTGGGACTTTACTACCTCAACCGGATGGGGCTCGGACTAAAGCAGATCCAGGAAACGGCAACCGAGGAACGGGAGGAGGGTTAGAATCGTCCCTGTTGACAACTCCCGCCTTGATCAGGCCATCAGGGCCTTCGATGTGATCCATCGAACGGATCCCAGACAGATCGTGGTCGACGGGGAGAAAATTCCCTGGTCGCTCCACTACCATGACCGATTGACTCACTGGGTGAGAACTCTGGCTCCCGATGCCTCCGAGGAGCTTTTGCTGGCGGCCCGCTGTCAGCATATTCGCCGCTGGACCATTCCCCGTGATCGGTACCCGATGAATAAACCCGGATACAAACTGTGGCGTAAAACCCTGGCGCAGTTTCACGGCGAAGAAGCCGGAAGGGTCCTTCAGGATATTGGGTACGAACAGCCAATCCTGGACCGTGTGTCGGAATTATTGCAGAAACTTCGGCTCAAACTGGATCCCGAGGTTCAGCTCTTCGAGGATGCCATCTGTCTGGTCTTCCTGGAAAACGAGTTGTCCGAGTTTGCCCAGAAGCACGACCCGGAGAAATTGCTCACGATACTCCAGAAGACGTGGAAGAAAATGTCCCCTCAGGGTCACCAGTCCGCACTCGAGTTGACCCGAGGACTGCCGGAGCAGGCCCAAGCGCTGGTGAAGGAAGCCGTTGGAGAATAACTAAGTGTAGGGGCGCACTGAGTGCGCCGATTCCGGAGAGCCGCTACAACGTCCTTGCTGTGGGCGCACTCAGTGCGCCCCTACATTACCAACCCCGTCTGGAGATGCTTCACTGTGGGAGGCGCCTCGGCCGCTACAACGACCTGGCCGTGGGCGCACGGTCGTGCGCCCCTACAAAAGGCTGCAAGATCGTGTCCATATGGAACGTGGAACGCGCGCCCGGAGGGCGCGGCTAAGATAGGCGGGCTAGAAGTTTTTCGGCGTCATCCGAACACCCGGTGCTGACCTGCACCGTCAGCCTTTCCCCGGGTTCTTCCTGACGGGAAAGAGTGAAATCATCGCCATCCAGAAGCCGCCTTAAAAATACGGAAAGTCCGGGCTTCAGCTGCTCGAAGACTTCCTGGGTGTTAGGGGCCTTCAATCTGTCGTTGGCCACCAGGAGAAATTCGTCTGTTTTGAAGTGAAGCTGGCCCAGCCGGGACTCCTCTTCCAGCAGGCGGGCCGCCTGCAAGGTGGTCTCAAAGATATGTCCGAGACGACTTTCCAGGGAACCCTCCAGCGGCTGCTTGCGATAGTAGAAAAGTCCCAGACGGCCGTCTCCGGAATCCATGCTGAAGTTGCCTTCGTGAGCCACCAGAAGAATCCCGGGACCCCTCGGGACGTGGCTGTAGTTGTGCACGTCCACCAGGATATGATCTCCAACGACCTTCTTCTGGATCCAGGAATGAAACACCGGCACCAGGTCGTCCAGTTCCAGCTGAGAGGACTGGTGAAGGAAGAATTTGACACCCAGACGCTGCAGTTCCAATTTTTTCTCCCGCGGTTACTGAACCGACGGTCCGGCAGTCGATCCTGAAGCCGATGCCGCCGCGACCTGATGTTGGGCTATCCGTTCCCAGCAGGCGTGTGCCGCCTCGATAAAGAGCTGTGATTCTTCCACCAGGGTGTGGGCATGATCACGGGTGTGTTCCCGGGGAGGAGACTTATGTCGACGAAAGAGATAATCGGCGAACTTGCCTCCAGCAAACCTGTTGTGAAAGATCTCGGTATCGTAAAAGCGTTTTCGGAACTCCTCCACCACGATATCGGGGTCATCTGCCACATCCAGAAACTCCGTCTTGATCAGGGCCCGGGCAGACTGGAGCATGGCTCCATAGGCCAGTTCGTCGGCCTCGGGGTAGGCCTCCTCATCCAGCTTGACCTGGGCTTCAAAAACGAGCCGCTCGGCGGCCGCCAGATCAAAATCAACCAGTGACACGACCTCGCCGGCACACTCACCGATGCCCATATCGCCAAGCGTGAACTCTCGAGGATCACCCCAATCCGAGTAAAAGGTGGCATCTTCCTCGTAAGCAGGAACCGTCATCAGGTCCTCCAGTGAATCCCTGAGTTCCAGTTTTCCGATGTCGCGGATGAAGTCCTGGAAACTCTGGCCTTTGGCCCTCTCCTTTACATAACGCTCGGTGATGCGCTCCAGGACCTCTGGGATTCGCTTGGCGGGAACGGACCCCATGGCCAGCCCGTAGGACCCGGCGTTCTCCGTCCACTTACCTCCCAGGACCAGTTGAAAATGGGGAACCTTCCGGCTACTGAAGGTGCGGCTGGTCCCGTAAAAACCGATATCGGCAATGTGATGCTGCCCGCAGGAATTGAAACAGCCGCTGATCTTGATGCGCAGGTTCCGGACGGCCTCATCCATCTCCATGAATTTCCCGGCAAGGCGGGTTCGAATCTCTCCGGCCAGGCCAAGCGAGGAAGCGATCCCCAGCTTGCAGGTGTCCGTCCCCGGACAGGCCGTGATGTCGAGGATAGAACCGGCTCCGGGTTCATTCAACCCCACACGCTCCAGTTCCTGGTAAAGGTCCGGCAAATCGGATTGGCTCACCCAGCGCAAGACAAAGTTCTGCTCCACGGTGGTCCGCACATTCTCTCCCGCAAACCGGCGAGCCAGTTCGGCCAGCTCACGCATCTGCCAGGCCGAGAGATCCCCCAGCGGAAGGGTGATCGTCGCCACCCCATAGTCGTCCTGCCTCTGGTGGTAGACATTGGTCTTGTACCACTCTTGAAAGCCCTCGGGGCGTGCCGCCGGGTTGACACCCTTCCCTTCCCGGAGGGTCCTCTCATTATAGTCCCGGACATCGGACAGGTAGGCGGTCCAGCGTTCATCCTCCGACAAAATTTCGCGCTCCTCGAGCACCAGCCTTCGAAATTCATCGATACCCAGATTAGCCACCAAAAACTTGATTCGCGCCCGGGAGCGAATGTCCTTCTCGCCCAGGCGGGCAAAGACCCTGGCAATGGCCTGAGCTGTCGGAAGTAATTCCTCCTCAGGAAGAAATGAATCGAAAAGCTTGGCCTGATGGGGCACAGCACCAAGACCACCGCCGACGTAACATTCAAATCCACGCTTTTCCTGGCCGTTTTCGTTTTTTGTGACCGCAATCAAGCCCATGTCGTGCATGCTTACCAGCCCACAGGCATGCTCGCGACAACCGGAGAAGGCGATCTTGAATTTCCGGCCGAAATCCTGAGCATCGGGATGACCCAGCAGGAATCGGGAAATGGCAATGGCATAGGGCGTCACATCAAAAGGCTCATCCCGGCAAACCCCGGCCAGTGGGCATGCCGTCACATTGCGCACAGAATTACCGCAGGCCTCGCGGGTTGTGATTTCCGCGGCAGCAAGACGCCTCATCAAATCGGGGGTGTCATCGATATGGACAAAATGCAGTTGAAAGTCCTGCCGTGTGGTGACGTGAAGGACCGAGTCGGAGTACTCCTCCGCAAGATCGGCCAACACATCCATCTGGTCGGGGGTCACCCCGCCAAACGGAATCTTGATGCGCTGCATCCCGGGAGCATCCCAGGCCGTCTCCGGACCTTTTGTCAGGCTCCCGGAGGGGTAGGAAATTTCCTGGGCACGAATGCCGTCGTGACGTTGACCGTTATCATAGCGTTGCCCGTAAACACCCCGGCGCAATCGTGTCTCGGCGAAGATTTTCTCATCCAGCTTGCCCTGTCGTCGCTGTTCGATCTGGGTTTCAAAAACGTCGATCTCCTCGGCCCAGGCTGGGTCGATCTGCCCAGCCAGTTGATCCTTCCAAGTACTCATCTCACTCTCCCCGGGGTCGGCTGCGAAAATGGCAATCAATAAAAAAGCCCGCAGGAGCGATCCTGCGGGCTTTGGGGGTCTCATTCAATCGTCTTGGAGTTATTCCTCACGATGGAGAGCCACGAGCAGAGATCGCTCCTTGGGCGCAAACTTTCGGCAACAACAGATGCAGAATTTGATGTTCTCGAAACCCATTCCATAACTCACTAACATCCTACCCTAACGACAAAGGAGAGGTGGTGTCAACTGGACCTGCAAGTGTCGCTCGTCTGGGCTCCTTGTTCCGTTCAACTATTCCCTTTTGGTGCCGTTTCAAGCATAATTTAGGCTGAATTCATCAGTTTTTCAAATACCCAAAACTGGGGAACGGGGTGGAACATGATTAGACCTGTGTTATTTCATTTTTTTCTGATTCTCTTCTGGTTCCAGTGCTCCTCGGTGGGATTCGCACAGACTCCTGGCAGGGAACAGGAATCGGTCTTTCAGGTGGTGGAGCGTAATCGAGAGGCGATTGCTTTGTTGGGAGACAATATTTTTTACTTCGCCGAGCTGGGGATGCAGGAAATCGAGAGCAGCAGGCTGATGACCGAGATACTCGAAGAAGCGGGTTTTACGGTTGAACGAGGGCTCTCGGGAATGCCTCCCGCCTTTATGGCCACTTATGGTTCAGGCAAGCCCGTGATTTCCATTCACACCGAGTTTGACTCGACGCCGGGCAATTCTCAGACTCCTTCCCTTACCGATCACACTCCTCTGGTGGAAGGTGCTCCAGGGCACGCCGAAGGTCACAACGTCAACGCAGCGGTCATGATCGGGGCGGCCTTTGCTGTTAAAACCATTCTTGAAGAGTATCAGCTGGAAGGCACTCTCAAGATCTTCGGTGCGCCCGCAGAAGAGCAGCTCATCAGTCGACCCTATTTTGTTCGGGATGGACACTTCGATGATGTCGACATCGTCTTTCATCCCCACATCGGCAGCGACTTTCAAACTCAATACGGTCTTCGGCAGTACGCCTTGATCTCTGCCAAGTTCCACTTCCAGGGGGAGAGCGCCCACGGGGCCGTCTCTCCCTGGAAGGGACGCGACGCCCTGGACGCCGCTGAGCTGATGGACCTCGGCTTCGATAAATTCCGTGAGCACCTTGAACCCACCCAGAGAAGCCACCGGGTCATCACCTCGGGAGGTGTCCAACCCAACGTGATTCCCGATAATGCGACCATCTGGTGGTTCTTTCGGGAATCCACCGCCGAAAAGGTAAGTGCCATCTTTGAAAGGGCCAAGGAGATCGCCCAGGGCGCTGCTCTCATGACACAAACCACCTTCACGGTCGAGATCATGAGTGCGGTCTGGCCCAGTCGCGCCAACCAGACCGCGGCCGAGGTCATCCAGAAAAACATCGAACAGGTGGGGATGCCTAAGTGGAGTCTCGAGGAGCAAAGGCTGGCCAGGGAGTTGCAGATCAAGCGCGAAGTGGACCCGGTGGGGCTGGTGACACAGACTTCATCGCTTTCAGGACCCAGCCGCCAGAGCACCTCGGCCAACGACTCCGGCGACTTGACCTGGCTGGTCCCCACAGGTCGACTGACCTTCCCTTCCAATATTCCCGGAATCGCCGCTCACCACTGGGCAGCCGGGGTGGCCCCGGCGACTTCCCTGGCTCACAAAGGGGCGGTGGCCGGCGCCAAGGTGCTGGCAGCCTCCGTCATGGATTTCTTCACCGATGCCCAACTGCTGTCAAAGGCCAAGGCGACCTTCAAGGAGGAAATCGCGGGAATCGAATTCAAATCGCTGCTCCCGGCGGATCAGCAACCTCCTCTGAACCTCAACCAGGAGATCATGGACCGCTTCCGGCCCCTGTTGCGGAAGGACTATCTGGAGGAAAAGCCGAGGTTTCGGTAAAACGAGGTAGCGCTGTGGGGCACGGTCCGCTTTGCGGACTCGTGAATTCGTTCGTTCGTTCGTTCGTTCGTTCAAAGTTTGTACGACCTTGCTGTGGGCGCACTCAGTGCGCCCCTACACTTCCTTCTCTTTTAAAGATAGACTAAAAGTCATTGAAAAATTGCAATCTGAATGGGAGGCTCCAATGAGAACCGATCAGGCCAGTGTCCAACATTTTCCTACTTTTCTAGCTGTCATACTGACTCTCATGATCACGGTGTCCCTGGCACAAGTGCCGCCCGAAGTGGCCATGCATGGATATGCCGACACCGTTTTCTTCAATGGCAAGGTCGTGAGCATGGATGATAAGTCCACCTCAATCGAGGTTGGAAGCATCTACCAGGGAATCGCCGTCAAGGGAAACAAGATCGTCAAACTCGGGACTACCCTGGAGGTTCGAGCCCTGGCCGGACCCGATACCCGGGTTCTGGATCTAGGCGGACGCACCCTGATC
>JAPYTY010000044.1 GCA_029942065.1 Acidobacteriota bacterium
GATATCCGGTGTGATCGATGTGGGCATGAGTCAGGACCACCGCATCCAGGCTGTCCGGCGGAACCGGGAAAGGCTCCCAGTTGCGCTGCTTCAGCTTCCTTCTGCCCTGAAACAATCCACAGTCAATTAACAGGCGCTGACCGTTGACGGTGATAAAAAACCGGGATCCCGTAACGGATTGAGCAGCGCCGAAAAACTGGATGCCTACCATAATTTCCTTAGTCCGGATCATGCATAAATCCTCTACTGCAGCGCCGCCGCCTTCATCTGAGGAACGAAGAGAACCTATGCATCATCCGGACTAGCCTCTCTCGGTAGTTTGACAGCAAGAATTTAGTAATGCCAGTATACTCCGGAAGATTGCCAGCAGTTGACAGGACCGATATGACTTAATGGAAGGAGCTCACACGTGGACAAGCCTTTTGCCCTGGAAATCATTTACTGCGACGATTGAAACTACACACCAAGAACCGCCTGGATGGCGCTGGAGTTACTGTCCCATTATCGAAAAGAGATTTCGGACCTGAAACTTGTACCCTCCGGAGGGGGGGCCTTCGAGGTCAGCGTGAATGGAAAACTGATCTTTTCTAAACTGGAAGAAGGTCGCTTTCCGGAACCCAAGGAGTTGAAACAATCGATCGATTCGGCTTAAACCTGCTTGAGCTTTCGCTGTCGCTTCAACGTGGACTGCAACCGTTTGCGGATGGCACTGTGGTCGACGTCAGCCAGTTTACACCAATAGGAGAACCCCTCTTCATCACTGCTGATCCACTCAATCGCTTTGCGTTTTAAGAGACGGTAGTCTTCTCGGGAGGTCTCCTTGACGCTGAACAGGTCGAGGACGGATTCGTGCCACGCCTGACGCAAAATGGCTACCGCCAGATTCTTCTCGGATCGGAAGTCTAATTGATTAGACCTCTCCGTTTTAGGTGAAAGTCTCCTCAAACGCACTGAGGTATCATAGCACAGATCGCGGCCAAATCGGTTAAAAAAGCCGCTTCCCAAATCGAAACGGCTCAAGAGAGCACAACCCACTGATTTGCCGGGATTTATGAGAGAAAATGGCCTTCCAAAATCCCCTTTGATGGCCGGAATATGGAATAATCGAACTAGACTGATTTGAATGTCGATGGCTGACGAAAAACACTTCCACCACATCATTGACCGGGACCTGGAGCTTTGTCTGCTCGACGAGAAGGACGCGCAAGCTCTGTTTGATCTCACCGAACAGAACCGGGAATACCTGCGGCATTGGCTCAACTGGGTGGACAATATCGAAACCATCTCGGATGCCCAGAGGTTTATCCGAGCCTGTATCGAGCAGTTTGTGAAAAACAACGGCTTTCAGACCGGGATCTGGTACCGGGGAACACTCTCGGGCATCATCGGTTACCAATCGGTGGATTGGGTCAACCGATCGACCACCCTGGGCTACTGGGTTGGAGCCTCATTTCAGGGGAAGGGACTGGTAACCAAGGCCTGCAGCGCCCTGGTCGACCGGGCCTTCCGGGAATGGCGCTTGAATCGAATCGAGATCCGGTGTGCCACCGGCAATGACCGCAGCCGGGCCATTCCTGAACGGCTCGGGTTTACCCGGGAAGGGACCCTGCGTGGGGCCGAATGGCTTTACGATCACTTCACGGACCTTGTGGTATACGGCCTGCTGGAGGAGGAATGGAGGGAAGGGGAGGAAGACGGCTGACCGGCTGACAGGGCCGCTCATAGAGCGGCCGCTACAACGACCTTGCCGCCTCCACATGGGGTCAGAAGATCACCCTTCGGCGCCCTGATCTGTTCGTTTCTAGTAGGGGCGCACGGCGGTGCGCCCTATTCAAGCCATTGATAAAGTTGGTCTTGTGGGCGCACTCAGTGCGCCCCTACAACAGGTTGTTCGAACTCGCTGCTTCGGTCAGATGGCTTGCTCTTTTAGCGCCCTTCCGGAATCGGCGCACTGAGGCGCCTCCCACACTCCGGACTCTTCATTCTGGATTCCTTCATCTTTAAACCGGTGGGCGGTTGTTGGCGCCGTAGCCGGTGAGTTCCACATAGCCCTGGCCGATCTCCTCACCTTCGGAGTTCAAGACGCTCACGGCCCCCTCCCAGTAATTGAGATCCAGGACCAAACGGCTGCGATTCTCCTGCCCGGCCAGCAAAGGAACGATTTCATACTCGACATCTTCCAGCGACACCTTCCATCGGGCGGGATAGACGGCCCCGGTGGCCGGAGAGGTCCAGTTTGCCGTGACCTCGACACTCCAATCCCCCGCTTCCAGATAGCGTGCCTCTCCCGTTTTGGAAATCCAGGTTCCACGCGCAAAGTCACTGGCTCCGCCTCGATCCCGCAGATGGTAAAGCATGATCTCCTGCCCCCCATCCAGCTGGAGAGAGAACCAGTCCCACCCCACCTGGTTTTCGGCTAACTGATTGGAACCAAATTCTTTATCCATCCAGCTCCGGCCCTCGACCTGAAACCGCTTTCCATCCACCGTGAGGGTTCCGTCAGTCTGAAGACGAGTGAAACTGTAGTACTGACTGGCCGCACTGGAGGGCTTCCCCTTGCGGCTGTAGCCATCAGGGCCCTGAAACACCAGGGGCTTGGCGGGTCGGGTAAGGAGATCAAGGGCCATTCCGCGCTCCGGGTCGCTCATGTGAAAATCAAAGGCCTCGCCGTTCCAGAGCAGTTCCCAGTGCTCCTCCCCCCCTGCCGGCGGCAGAGACCAGGCAATCAGAGGGTCACCCGGGGCCCCGAAGCCTCCTAAAAGGGGGACCTCCCGGTAGAGCACTTCGCTGAAAAGATGACGCCTGCCTTCGAGATCACTGATGGCGGCATGTCCCATGATCAGGCTGTGGGTAGCCCACCGGGAGTCCAGCCGGGATGGCTCCGGCTGAAGGCCGATTCGAAACAGGGTGAACTGATATCCAAAACGCCGTCCAGGGTCCTCCCGCGAAGTGAGCTGTCCGGTGAAGTACCACCATTCGGTGCGATAGCCGGAGTGGGCCCAGTGGTCCCGGGGAAAGGACCAGTCAAAATCCGGCTCGGCCACCTTCCACTCGGGCCCGGCCATAGCCATCTGCAGAACCAGAAAAAGAGCAAGCATTCCTTTAAATATCATCACGACTCAACTCCGTGGCCGGGGTCCTGCTGGCTCGAAAGGCCGGGTAGAGACTGGCCAGAAGGGCTCCCGCCAGGATGGTGGCATACTGCTGGGCCACCGGCCACCCCGGCCAATGAGCCTGGATGGTCCACCCGAAGTAGGCACGGTTGATGATGTAGATCAAGATGGCCGCCAAAACGGTGCCGCCGACCGTCCCCAGAGTCAGTCCGATCAGTGTCATCCCCAGGCCCTTGCCCACAAAAACCCGGAAGATTTGGAGACGGCCGGCTCCCAGCGCCCGGTAAAGGGCCAGTTCGGAGATCCGTTCCCGGGCCATCACCAGCAGGGTCAGCATGATGCCGCAAACGGCAATCAGTAAACTCATGACCTGAAGGATCCTCACCACCGAGAAGGTTTGATCGAAAATCTCAAAAATCTCCTCCCGCAGGTGCTGGTTGCTACGCATGCGAAGGGGAATTCCGGGAAAACGTGCCCGCAGTTCGTCAATCACCTGCTCCGGATCTCGATCGGCCTCCAGATAAAGCGAGAGCGAGTTGATGGGAGCCGGCCCGAAGTGCTCCTGCATGGTGGCCAGATCCATGGCCGCAGAACCTACTTCGGAGGAGTAATCGTAGTAAATTCCCGCGATGGGAAACTCCTCCATCCCTCGGGGACCATAAAGAGGAAGCTTGTCGCCCACCTCCAGGCCTGACTTGCGGGCCAGCGGCTCGGCAATCAGAACCGCTCCCTGATCCCTTAGTTGCTGGAGCAGGTTCAGCCGATCGCCTTCAACGAGTGGAAAACGCGACTGTCCCGCCGCCGCCAGTCTCATCTCCATCCCGGCCAGGGAGATTCGCTTGTCCCCAGTGGAAACAAATATCCGGCGCAATGCTTCGAATGAAGCCACTCCGGGATGAGCCCCCATTTGCCGGACCAGTTCCTGGTCCATGGCGGCCTCCGGTTCGGCCCTCCAGGATGGAGTGGTGATGTAGATATCGGCCTGTATGGTGGTCTCGACCCAAAGCTGGACGGTCTCTCGAAAGCTGCCGATCATCAGCGTGATTCCCACCAGCATACTCACCGCGATGGCCAGCGCTGAGGATGCAAAGGAAGTGTTCTGGAGTTGTGCCGAGAGGGTTTTCAAGGCGTAGGCCAGATTGAAGCCTCTCACACGAATCCGGGCACAGACTTTCAGGATCAGAAACGGAGTCAGCAAGGGGAGAGCAAGTAAAATAGCCACCGCCAGAACAAAACCGGATGGCTTCCAGGCCTGTCCCCAAAGCCAGAACCAGGACCCGGCAAGGCCCAGCAGAAGCCAACCGGCCACAAACAGAGGCAGGGCGGCGGAGCTGACCTTTTCATGGAGGGTCGTCACGCTCAGCAGCGCCCTGGTGTCCCGCCGGCTCATGTCAAGGGCCGGGAAGAGTGCTCCGGCTATGGCGCCTCCCACTCCCACGCCTGCAGCCAGAACGTAAAGTGAAAAGGGAAATTCCAGGGAATCGATCTCCTGGAGGAGATAGAGATTGGTCAGGGTCGAACTGACCATCTCGACATTCCCCCTGGCCACCCCATAGCCCAGTGGCAGTCCCAGCAGTACTCCCACTGCACCCAGCAAGACCACTTCCCCCAGGATCAGGCCCAAAACCTGATTCGAGGTGGCTCCCGTGGAACGCAACAATCCAAACTCGGTTCGCCTTCTCAGCAAGGAGGCCTGGGTGCTGGTGTAAACCAGGAAAAGGCCCACAAACAGACTGATCAAGCTCAACGCCGTCAGATTCAAACGAAACGCCCCCATCAGGTCGGCCGCCTGTTTTTCTCGCTGCTCCGGGGTCACCACCTGAACCGAAGGCCCCAGCCGCTGCTGGAGAACACCCTTGAGTTGTTCCCGGTCGCTTCCCTCCCGCAGCCGGACGTCGATCTGATGAATGAGCCCGGCGGTCCCCAGCAGGCCCTGGGCCTGAGCGATGTCCATCACCGCCATCTTACGACTGGCCAGCGGACTCATTTTTTGGAAATCCACCAACGCGCCGATCACCAGGTCCACTCGACGGGTGCCACTGGTCACCTGGATGGAGTCCCCTTCGGCCCAGCCCATCTCGCGGGCCAGGGCCGGGGACACGGCCATCCAGCCCGGTTCGGAAACGACCTCGGAAAGGTCCTCCGGCGTGGTACTCCAGGGGGTTCGAAACGAAGAAAACAGGTCGACTCCGTAGATCTGCAGAAAGAACGACTCCCGCTCGGCCAGGGCCACATCCACCTGGTACAGGGGCCAGGCCGCCGCCACCCCCTCCATCCCCAGCACCCTGGGAAAAAGGCTTTCGTCAAAGGCGGTGGCCCGGCCCACCACACTCAGGTCGGCCTCTCCGCTGATGGCCTGAATTCCAGCCGAAAAGGCGCCGATGGCATTTCGATTGATGATCTGAATGGCCAGCACCGAGGCTACCCCCAGTGCCACCCCGCACACGGTCAAAAGAAAAAGGCTGGGCGCCTGACGCAGATGGGCCCCGGTCGATCGAATGAAGTAGCGGATCACGAGGCCTCCAGTGCTCCACTATGGAGATGCCAGACCTGATCGGCCAGAGACGCCAGTTCCTGACTGTGAGTCACGTACACCAGGGTACTGCCTTCGCTCGAGGCAAGTTCGAGCATCAGGTTCATCACCAGTTCGCTGTTTTCATCATCCAGGTTGCCGGTCGGCTCATCGGCAAGCAGCAGCCTGGGCTTGCGTAAAAGTGCCCGACAGATGGCCACTCTCTGGGTTTCACCTCCGCTGAGCTTCTCGATATTGTCGTTCTGGCGATCCAGCAGGCCCACGCGTTCCAGAAGCTCCGAAACCCGGCCCTTGAATTCAGAGGGCGAGCTCCCGGCAATCCATTCGGGCAAGGCCACATTGTCGCCCACGGAAAGGTGGGGAAGAAGATAGAAGAACTGAAAAATCAACCCGATTTCCCGACGCCGCAACAGGGTCCGAGCCCGTTCCGACAGAGTGCCCAGATTGCGGTCCGAGATCAGGACCTCGCCCCGGCTGGGCACATCGATTCCGGCCGCCAGATGGAGCAGGGTGGATTTGCCGCTCCCGCTGCGGCCCATGACGGCTATCTTCTCCCCTGAAGGGATGCTGAAGGAAACATCCCGGAGGGCAAATCGACCGTCGCCCGAAACCTGGTCGTAGATCTTGCTGACGCGGCGAAAGGTGAGTGCCGGCGACCCGTTCGCTTCAATCATCTCTGTTGGCCCGTACTTTTCGTCATTCAGGCGAGATTCAGGGGGCCAGTCGCTGGATCTGCCACCCCCCAGCGGACTGGCGTGTGTAAAGTAGTCGATCGTGCAATCGATCCGGACGGCCCTGCCAGAATTCAATGGCCTCCGGGCACAAACGGTAGCCTCCCCAGTAGGAAGGCAGTGGGATTTCCTTTCCCTCAAACTCGGCCGTCACATCCCGGAAACGCTCTTCCAGAACCTGGCGGCTGTCAGTCACCTGGCTCTGCGGGGAGGCGTGGCCTCCGATCTGGCTTCCTCGAGGGCGCGACCTGTAGTAATTTTCAGATTCCTGGCGCGATACCTTGTCGACCGTTCCGGTGATGGTGATTTGTCGTATCAGGGGACGCCAGTGAAAAACCAGCGCAGCATGGGGGTTCTCGCCGAGTTCCCTCCCCTTGCGGCTTTCGTAGTTGGTGTAAAAAACAAAACCCCGCTCATCGAAGTCCTTGAGCAGAACGATCCGGGCCGAGGGCCGGCCATCTGCGCCTGCAGTGGCCAAGCTGGCGGCTTCGGGAAGTTCCGGCTCCGCAGCCAGGCCGTCCTGAAACCAGAGGTCGAACTGCTGGATGGGATCGGGATCTGCTTCTTTCTTGCTGAGTTCCATCGAACGCGTCAAACCTCGGCCCGCAGCGATTCCAGCGGGGGCCGATTCGTCAGACCTCGACTGCTAACGGCACCGATCAGCATGGTGAGCCCCACCACCACACACAAGACGATCACGACCGGCTGGAGCTCCATGATAAACTCAGTTTCAAAGAAAAAGTAGGACAGGGCCCAGCTGGAGAGGATGGCCAGAAACAAACCCGTGACGGCGGCAAAAAATCCCAGAAACAGGTATTCGATGGCCATGATTTTCCGGATCTGAATCCGGGAAGCTCCCAGGGTTCTCAACAACACGCTCTCCCGAATGCGCTGGTAGCGACTGCTGATCACCGCGCCCACCAGTACCACCAGCCCGGTGATGATGCTGAACAAGGCCATGGTTCGAATCACGAAGGTGATATTGTCCAGTACCGCATCCACCGTCTCGAGAACCAGCGCCATGTCAATGGTCGAGACATTGGGAAACTGCTGAACCACCGTCCGCTGCAGCTGGGCGGAGGTTTCCGCCGAGCGGACCTGCGTCATCAGTACATGGAACTGGGGCGCATCTTCCAGAACACCCACGGGAAACACCACAAAAAAGTTGGTCTGCATCCGTTCCCAGTCGACCTTTCGAATACTTCCCACCTCGGTTTCAACCGGCCTGCCCTGCACATCAAAGACCAGCTGGTCGCCCGGGGATACGCCCAGATCCCGGGCGATTCCCTGCTCCAGCGAGATTCGAATTTTGTCGGAGGGACTGCCCACTCTCCCGTACCACTCCCCGGCCAGGAGTTCCTCAGAATCGATCAAGCTCTCCCGATAGGTGGATCGGTATTCCCTGAACAGAGCCCAATCACGGCGGCCACGCTCCGGTTCTTCGGAAATTTCCTGGACGGTCCGGCCATTGACGGATGCCAGGCGCATGGTCACGATCGGGACGTCCTGCTGGGTAGGGAGATCCAGAGAGCGGACGATCTGGAGGATCTCCTCCCGCTGATCACTTTGAATATCAAACAGAACCATGTCAGGCCGGTCTCCACTGCCGGCCAGGGAGACCGCGTTGAGCAGGGTACTCTGAATCAGGAACAGGGTAGTGATCAGGAAAGTTCCCAGGCCCAGAGCCAGCATGACCACGATGGTTTGATTATTGGGGCGGTAGAGATTGGCCAGACCCTGCCTCCACACATAACTCCAGGAATCGGGGAAATACCGCTTGACCAGAACCGTGATCAGGCTGGCCACGGCAACCAGCAGCAGAAAGACCGCCAGCGTGCCCCCCGCAAAGGCCAGCCCCTGCGTCCAGCTCTGTGTTCTGGAGACCGCAAAAAGGCAGATGGCCGCCACGATCAGGCCGTACACCAGCCAGCGGAGCGGTTCCCGGGGAAGCGAGTCCTCCTGTTCGTAGCTGAATCGCAGGGCCAGAAGAGGTGAGATCCTACGGACCGTCAACAGAGGAAGAACCGCAAACAGAAGTCCGATCCCCAGACCCATCGCCAAACCCTGCCCAACGGCTCCCCAGGACACCTCGAAGGAAATGACCACGGGTAAAAAATTACTTAAAACCGGCGGCATCAGCGCCTGGAGGCCGATCCCCAGCAGCACCCCCACGGCGGCTCCCGCCAGGCTCATCAGAGCGGCTTGAATCAGGTAGATGGTGGAGGCCTGCCCGGCACTCGCCCCCAGACAGCGCAGGATGGCGACTGTATTGAGCTTTTGTTTGATATGAATGTGAATGGCACTGGCCACTCCAATGCCACCCAGTACCAGGGCAATGAAACCCACCAGGCTCAAAAACCGGTAGAGGTTCTCCATGGAACGGCCCAACCTCCTCTGGCGGTCCTCGACGGTGACGCTGCGCAGGCGCTGGGTCTCCATGTGAGGCTCGGCTTCCTCGAGCAGCTGTTCCACTTCCGTCATGGGGCCGAATCGGAAGGCGTTTCGATAGCTGACCCGACTTCCAAACTGAACCAAATCGGTCCGGCTCAGGTAGCTCAAGGGGATATAAACTCGCGGGGCAACCAGGGTTTCGGTCATCGTCTCCCCGGGGATTCTCTGCAGCTTACCTGCCACGGTAAATTGAAAGACCCCGATCTTGACCGGATCGCCCACCTCGACTTCGAACTGGAGCATCATGCGTTCATCCACCAGAGCATAGGGGCCTTCCCGAAACCGTTGGGCCGCCTCGGCAGGTAAAGTCACCAGTTCCCCGTAGTAGGGAAAGTCTCCCTCCAGGGCTCGAATCTCGACCAGACGCGAGCCGTCACTCTCAGGGAAATAAACCATGGAAGCCAGGCGCGCCTCCCGGGACTGCTCCCCACCCCAGCTGCGAAACAACGCCTCGGTCTCCTCGCTGAAGAGCTGGCGGTTGGTGATGACCAGGTCCGCACCCAGCAGCGATTTGGCCTGTTCCTGGACGGCCCTTTCCAGATTCTGGCCGAAGGATCCAATGGCCACCAGAGCGGCCACCCCTAAAGTGATGGAAGAAACAAAAAGAAACAGACGTTTGCCGGTAGCTCGACTCTCCCGCCACGCCATCTTCCAGGCCCAGTCATCCAGCAAGGGAAACTTCATAACGCCAGGTCTTTACTCTTTAACAACAAATCCTGATCGGAGTGGATAGTTCCTTTTTTCAGCTCAACGATTCGCTGGGTCCGCTGAGCCAGCTCCAGATCATGAGTGACCAGGACCAGGGTCGTCGCGGCGGCGGCGTTCAACTCAAAGAGCAGTTCGGTGACCCTTTCACTGGTCTCTGCATCCAGATTGCCGGTGGGTTCATCAGCAAACAAAATTTTGGGCTGATTGATGAAAGCCCGGGCCAGGGAAACACGTTGCTGTTCCCCTCCCGAGAGCTGGCTGGGATAGTGATTCAACCGGTCTCCCAGGCCGACCTGATCCAGCAGTTCCCTGGCCCGACTTCGAACCCGGGTCTCTGCCCGCAGTTCGATGGGTACCACCACGTTTTCCAGGGCGGTGAGGGTGGGAATCAGCTGGAAGGTCTGGAAGACAAATCCGACCGATTCGCTGCGAACCGCGGCAAGCTGGTCCTCATCCAACGGGTCAAGGAGAACACCGTCCAGCAAAACGGAGCCGGAAGTGGGACGATCCAACCCGGCACACAGACCTAAAAGAGTGGTCTTGCCACTGCCGGAGGGTCCGACCACGGCACAGGAAGAACCCGGGTTCAGGGTAAGCGAGACGCTGTCCAGAACCGTCAGAGTTCTCTCACCGCTTCGGTAAGTCCTGGTCAGTTCCTTGACTTCTAAAACCGGCTTCTCCATTAAAAGGATCCCGTCTTCATGCTGAGCCCTGATGGGAACTTTCACTGAGGCGAAATGCCTCAAACCGCTCATTCGTATATCATACTAGAGTCACTCGGTTCAGAACTTCGATGTTGTATGTACCGCGTCTCATTTTTCTGCTGGCGGTGCTTCCACTGGGAGCGGGCTTTATCACCCCTACCGGCGGAGGCCAAATGACAACTCCCTCACCTGACCCGGTTCCGGTGATTCTTTTTTTCGGCAACAGCCTGACGGCCGGGTATCAACTGAAACTCTCACAGGCCTTTCCCGCTCTGATCCAGGAAAAAATTGATGCCGAGAGTTGGAGCTACCGGGCAGTCAACGCGGGTCTCAGTGGCGACACCAGCGCCGACGGGCTGCGAAGGATCGATTGGGTCATGAGGGAGCGCATCGATGTGCTGGTCCTGGAACTCGGCGCCAATGACGCCTTGAGGGGCATCCATCTGGACGCCACCGAGGGAAACCTCCAGAGCATCATCGACCGGGTGCGAAGGGCCAACCCGGATGTGCGTCTCCTGATCGCGGGGATGATGATGCCGCCCAATCTGGGGCCCGCCTACGTCCAGCGATTTCAATCCATGTTCGTGGACCTGGCTGAATCAAACCATGGGGAACTCATCCCCTTTCTTCTGGAAGGAGTGGCGGGAATCCCCTCCCTCAACCTGCCCGACGGAATCCATCCCACCGCGGAGGGACACAAACGGCTGGCGGAAAACGTGTGGAAGATCCTCAAGCCGGTGCTGGAAGAAAGCCATTGAGCCGCGCGCTGACGCGCGCAAAGAGCAGAGAAAGGCCTCGCTGAAGCTCGGCCTGGAGAACGCGCACTTCGTGCGTTTGTGAAGTCGTGCTTTAGTAGGGATCCTCCACTCGGTACCTGAGGTGTTCGTTCTCGGGACATTCTTTTTACCCATGGCATTCTGAGTTTACTTCTCCGGAGCCCTGAAGGGGCGGCATAGAATAGCCTGGGGCGTGAGCCCCAG
>JAPYTY010000045.1 GCA_029942065.1 Acidobacteriota bacterium
TCGCACCACCTTCAGGGCGGGGTTGCCGATGATCAGGGCGGCATCGTGAAGCTCGAGCATCTTGTCAGGGTCGGGCGATGCCTCCTCGAAGGCGATCGAGTCGAGCCCATGGAATTTGTAAAGCAGAATCTTCAGAAGGGCGGCCGAGGTTCGGCTCGAGCTATCCACTGCCACACGCTTGACCTGGGCAAGCGGAACCTTGCTGACGAAAAGCACGCTCTTGACCTCTCGTTTGGAGGCGATGGCGATGTCGGGGAGAATCATGAGATTTGGAATTCTCTGATATTCGATCACCGGGATCAGTCCGATGTCCGCTTCTCCTGTCCGGAGATGCCGGGCGCATTCGGCGGGAACGTCAAAGAGAATGTCGAAGGTATCCCGATCAGGCCCGTGAAGGAAACCCCATCCCAGCGGCACGGAGTTCAAATAGTCGATGAAAGACACCTTGAGTTTCATGGTGAAAACTGACAGCTGACAACTGACAAGGACCCAGCATACCGCACGATGGCAGCACAGACCACAGACCAACAGGCAAATGAGTGCGGAGACCGGAGAGCCGCTCATAGAGCGGTCGCTACAACGGGCCGAAAATATGAAATCCGGAGTTTTGAATCCGAAATGTCAAAACGCTGAACTGTTCTGGTTCTCGGCGCGCGAAGCGCGCTTCTCCACGCGGAGCCCGAGCGACGCGTTTCTCCGCGTGCGAAGCACGCTTCTCCTGACCCCAAAAAATTCCTCGTGTTTTTTCCGACCCGAACGTTTTAGTGAGTGAGTTGAAAGATGAAACCTATGCCTGTCTTGCGTTGAGCCTGGTGCCACAGTACCGAAAGCTCGAGGAACTGCTGAGATCCCCACCCGGTCAGGTGGGCCCGTGTTTCCTTTCCCGGGAGATGCGGACCTTTATTTCCCGTGGGGAGGCCGCGAGGGCTGCAGATCGGGCCATTCAGGACAGTTCCAGGCAGGGAATCCGTATCTTTTCGGTCTTTGATAAAGAGTACCTGCACCTTCTGAAGCAGATTTTCGATCCTCCTGCCATTCTCTATGGGTGTGGAAACCTGGAGGTTCTGTGTCGACCCTCGGTTGCCGTGGTGGGCTCTCGTCGCTGCTCGGTCTACGGAAAGGAGGTGACCCGAAAAATCACCCGGGAAATTTCGGCGCTGGGGCTCTCCGTGGTGAGCGGCATGGCCCGGGGCATTGATACGCAGGTTCATCTCGGCGCTCTCGAGGGGGGAGGGACGACCGTCGCTGTTCTGGGCAATGGCGTTGACGTTGTCTACCCGCGAGAAAACCTTCGATTGTACCGGGAAATTGTTGAAAAGGGCTGCGTGATCAGCGGATTTCCCTGTGGCAGTTTTCCGGCACCCCTGAACTTCCCCGTAAGAAATCGAATCATCAGTGGAATTTGCTACGGCACCCTGATCACGGAAGCAGCGGAGCTTTCAGGTTCTTTGATCACGGCCCGTCTGACCCTGGAACAGGATCGTGAGTTGTGGGCCGTCCCGGGGAATGTCATGAATGCGGGGAGCTACGGGCCCAATGATCTGATCAAACAGGGAGCCCAGATGGTAACGGACGGCCAGGGTCTTCTGGCAGGCTTGCCCCCTTACGTTCTGGATCTGCTGGCCCGGGAACCCCTCCCTCGGCACCCTCCGGGACGGCCTCGTTGACGTCCAGGGAGGGAAAAGTCTTGAAACTTTTGTCCTCGGAGGCATCTATTCATTTTGACCTCTTGTTGAGTCAATCAGATCTGGGGGTTGCGGAGTTGAACCAGTTGCTGTTGCAATTGGAGATGAAAGGATGCATTCGACAGCTCCCGGGACGGCAGTTCAGTCAGATTCTGAAATAGAAGACAGAAGACTCCTTGTCAGGGTGAGGTGGTTTTGTAGCGGCTCTCCGGAATCGGCGTGGGACTTGGTTCTTCCTTTCGTGAAATGTGAGTCGCGAACCCTGAAACGGGCCGGTCCAAAATCTGCGGCACGTAAAAGTATGCTATAAAAATAGGCTACCCTGGATTTAGTGAACGGAACGACAAGGGCAGGAGCTTAGAGGAACAATGGCCAAAGCAATGGTAATAGTCGAATCGCCGGCCAAGGCGAGGACTATTGAAAAGTACCTGGGCAAGGACTATACCGTTCTTGCCTCGGCGGGTCACATCAAGGACCTGCCGAAAAAGACCCTGGGCGTTGACCTCGAGGATGACTTTCGTCCCACCTACCAGGTCATTTCCGGTAAATCCAAGATCGTCAACGAACTCAAAAAAGCGGCCAAGAAAGCCTCGGCGATATACCTGGCAGCGGATCCCGACCGGGAGGGAGAGGCCATCTGCCAGCACCTGGCGGAGGAACTCCAGGGTCCCAAGGACCGGAAAATCTATCGTGTCCTGTTCAACGAGATCACGAAAAAAGCCATTCTCGAAGCCTTTGAAAATCCTTCTGCCATCGATCAGGACAAGGTGGGCGCCCAGCAGGCCCGTCGTATTTTAGACCGGTTGGTCGGGTACCAGGTCAGTCCCCTTTTGTGGAAAAAGGTCAAATATGGCCTTTCGGCCGGTCGAGTTCAGACGGTGGCTGTGCGCATGGTCGTGGAGCGTGAGAAGGAGATTCGAGCCTTTGTTTCAGAGGAATACTGGAATTTCACCGCTCATCTCAAGGCCCAAAACCCGCCTCCCATCGAGGCCAGGGCCTTCAAGCTGGACGGGAAGAAGTTCAATGTCTCCAATCAGGAGGAAGCAGATCAATTGTTCGAAGAACTGGGTTCGGCCGATTTCGTCGTGTCCGGGGTCAAGAAAAAGAAGAGAAAGCGAAACCCGGTTCCTCCGTTCATTACCAGCAAGCTTCAACAGGAGGCCTCGCAAAAATTGAGGTTCTCGGTCAAGAAGACCATGACTCTGGCTCAGCGTCTCTACGAGGGAGTGGAGATGGGGCAAGGGGAGCGGATTGGTTTGATCACTTACATGCGTACCGATTCCACGCGCGTGGCAGAATCGGCCCTCTCTGAACTCCGCGAATACCTGAAGGCCGATTTCGGAGACCCGTACCTTCCGCCAAAGCCGGTCATTTACCGGAGTAAAAAGGGTGCCCAGGACGCCCACGAGGCGGTCCGGCCTACTTCCGTGCTGCGCAGTCCCGATATCGTGAAGCAATACCTGGGCAGGGACGAGCATCGTCTTTACCAGCTTATCTGGAGGCGGTTCGTGGCCTCGCAGATGAGCTCTGCTCTTTTCGACCAGACCGAGGTGGTCATCGATGCGGGCAGGGCCGAATTCAAGGTGGTGGGCACCATCATGAAGTTTGACGGCTTTTTGAAGGTATACCAGGCAGATGCGGAGAAAGCGGAACCGGATGAGAACAAGAAGATACTGCCTGAGGTGTCCGAAGGGGAAAAGCTCGAGGTGAAGGAAATTCTACGTGAACAGAAATTCACCCAGCCGCCTCCCAGGTACAACGAAGCTACCCTGGTCAAGGCGATGGAAGAGAAGGGCATCGGACGCCCGTCCACCTATGCCTCGATACTCTCGGTCATTCTGCGCGACTATGTGGAAAAACAGGAGAGGCGGTTTGTCCCCACCGAGGTCGGTGAGCTGGTGATCGATTTGCTGGTGGTGCACTTCGAAGAAATCTTCGCCTACGACTACACGGCCAAGCTGGAGCAGGATCTGGATGAGATCGAGAACGGCAACGAAAACTGGGTTCACACGCTCAAAGAGTTTTATTCGGATTTTTCCAAGGAGCTCGAGCAAGCTCAGAAGAACATGAAGAATGTGAAGACGGAGGAGATCCCAACCGACGAGAAGTGTGAAAAGTGCGGGGGAGGGATGGTCATCCGCTGGGGCCGCTTTGGGAAATTCATGGCTTGCAGCAAGTATCCGGAATGCAAGAACACCCGGGAACTCCCGAAGGAAGGTGATGCAGCGGCTCAAGATGAAGGGGCCCCGGAGGAAGAATTACTCTGTGACAAATGCGGCAAGCCGATGGTGCGCAAGAAGGGAAGATTCGGTGAGTTCATGGCGTGTTCCGGATACCCGGAGTGCAAGAGTACTCAGAAGATTGCTTCTTCTGGAGACCCGGTAGAAGACATCGAAGTTCCCGACGAGGAGTGTCCGACGTGTGGGTCGAAGCTGGTTCAAAAACATGGCCCCTATGGAGCCTTTGTGGCTTGCGGCGAATACCCCGATTGCAAGTACATCAAGCAGCAGACCACCGGCGTCGATTGTCCCGATTGCGGCAAAGGGCAAATTGTGCATCGCAGATCCCGCCGGGGACGCCTGTTCTACGGGTGCAGCGCCTTTCCGGATTGTAAGTTTGTACTCTGGAAAAAACCTGTGGACCAGAAGTGCCCGGATTGTGAGGCCCCCTATCTGGTGGAGCGAGTGACCCAAAAAACGGGAGTCTCTCACCTGTGCAACAACCCCGACTGTGACTATGAGATAGTGGTCGAGGCAGCCGACACCGGTTAGGAACGGGTATCATATAGACTATGGATCGAACTGAAATTCGCATCCCGTTCCCTGGTCTCCCCGGCCTCTTCCTTTTCACCCTCCTCGCCGTTGTCCCGAATCTTCTGGCCGCCAGCACACTTAATTTCCCCAGGCTCTCCAATGAGGAGGGTACATTTACGGGGCTGGCGATTGTCAATCCCTCCACCCAGGGACGCCTGCCTGGGTGCGGTGATCCTGGCCGATTCCGGGCTGGACGGCTCGGTGCGCACCACACTGGGTGTTTCGGTCAATCAGGAGGATGAATCGGTCACCTGTGATCTAGTGGCAAGTCTCAGGGAACTGGATGCCTCGGGCCAGGAGATCTCGAGTTTACGGGGACTGGAAATTTTTGTTCGCCTGAACACCCTGAATCTGGCAGACAACACTGATTAGCAATATCTCGGCTCTGTTTCGTCTTGAGCGGCTGGCTCAACTCGATTTGAGCAATAACTCGGTCAGCAGACTTCAGCCTCTATCCGGTCTCACCGGCCTCAGACAACTGTTGCTGGCAGGTAACAGGATTGCCAATATCGTGCCCCTGTTTCGACTCACCAGGCTCAGAATCCTGGTTCTCAGCAACAACTCCGTCAGCGATCTGAGGGCACTGCTTCCACTTGACCGGTTAGCCCTTCTGGGTCTGAGAAACAACGCCATCGAGGACATCGGACCTCTGAATCTTCAATCAGGGACTGGGAAATGGCAACATTATCGACCTGCGTGACAACCCCCTGGATCAAGAGGATTGCAGCAATATTCAGACACTGATCGCCCGCGGAGTCACGGTGACCCACGATCTGGACTGTAGTGGGGTGACTGGCTAGTCCGTATTTCGCACCGCGCGGATCGGCCAAAGTGTTAATTTCCGTTGACAGTTTTGACGGTTTCGGGCACTGGAGGAGGGAAGAAAAATCTATAAATAGTATGATTCCTGTAAGCCAATGCAATTTGTTGTGGTTTTCCCGGTCCGGGCCATTGGCATGCAAGTTGCTCCATACAGAGTTGGGTATTCCACAGGGGGGGCATCAGTTAGTCTATAATCATTTAGGTTCAACGATTTGAGAGAAAGCATGAAGAAAGCCACTTGTATTTTAGGGTCATTTCTGGCTTTAACGGCCATAATCGGTGCACAGGGAGATCAGGATATTGCCGCCAAGGTCCTGAGTGTTCAGGGCCGCGTCGAAGTGGAGCAATCCCCCTGGGCTCCGGCCACTGTAGATCTGATCCTCTATCCGGGCAATTCGATTCGTACCGGCCCAAGGAGCCGGGCGGCGCTGCTGTTGGCCGATGAGACCCAACTCAAAGTCAGTGAAAACAGTGAATTGCAGCTCAGCGCGGTGCGTCAGAGCAGCAATTTACTGGCTCGAATCACCTCCGCTCCTCGGGCCGACCAGAGTATCCTGAACATTAACCGGGGACGAGCCTGGCTGAAGGCCAAAAAGAAACCTGCTCCGGTGCGGGTGTCCACTCCCTCGGTCACGGCGGCTATCCGGGGAACCGAATTTGACATTCAAGTGGCCGCTGACGGGGAAACGATGATCACGGTTGTGGAGGGTTCGGTCGACTTTTTCAATGAACTAGGTTCGGTTGTCGTGAATCCCGGCGAGCAGGGCCGCTGCCGAGTGGGCGAGGCCCCCACCAAAACCGTTATTTTGAATCCCGAAGATGCCGTCCAGTGGACGCTTTTTTATTCTGCTGCCGTCAGCCCCAGAGACTATCCCTTCGTTTACGCCTCGCCCGAGCAGGCTCAGGCCAATTTAGCTAACGCCGGATCGGACCCGATACGCCGGGCTCAAATTGAACACGACGCCGGAAACCTAGAGGACGCCCTGGGTTCGTTGCTGGGAGTGACCTCCCCGGAAGCGGCCGAAGTTCGAGGCTGGATCTACCTGGAGCAAAATTTAATCGGGGAGGCTGTCGAGGAGTTCAATCGGGCTTCTGCCCGGTCCGTACGCACCCGACTGGGCCTTTCCGTGGCTCACTATCGAGTCAATGAGCTGGAAGAGGCGTACCAGTATGTGGAGGTTCCCGGCGACGACGGCCCCTTGAAGATCCAGAAAGCCATGCTGGAATTAATCGGCGGCAATGCCGAGGATGCTCAGGCGATCCTGGAGTCGATCCCGGCCGATGATTCAGCTTACTCGATGGGGCAGGGATTGCTCTCGAACGTGGCCCTGGCCCGCAACCAGAAGGACGAGGCACTGGAAGCCGCCCAGCGCTCGGTCCAGACCAATTCGAGCTCTCCTTCAGCTCACCTGAACCTCAGCCTGGTCCGGCAGAGCTTTTTTGATCTGCCCGCAGCGACCCGGTCCGCGGAACGGGCTCTGGAACTCGATCCCAACTTTCTCCAGGCCCAGATACAGTACGCCAAGCTCCTGTTTGGAGCGGGCGACACGGGAAAGGCGGAGGAGGTCATTCGCCAGGCCCTGGCCGATGCTCCCGAGGAGGCTGCCGTGCATTCGACCCTGGGATTTATCCTCCTGGCTCGTGGAGAGACCGCGGAGGCCAGGGTCTATCTCAACCGTTCCATCCAGCTCGACAGTACGCGTGGAGAGCCCCACCTGGGCCTGGGTGTAGCCAATATGCGGGAAGGACTGACGTCGTCTGCCGTGCTGGAGATGTTGCAAGCCACCATGCTGGAACCGCAACTGGCCCTTTATCAGAGTTATCTGGGCAAGGCCTTCTATGAAGAGCGCAAGTTCGAGCAGGCCTTCACGGCTTTGCAGGATGCCATGGAGCTGGATCCTCGGGATCCCACCCCTCATCTTTACTCTGGAGTCTTTCAGGAGGATCTCAACCGTCCAGGAATTGCAGTCCAGGATTTCAGGGAGTCGATTCGATTAAACGACAACCGGGCGGTTTATCGAAGCCGTTTTGTCCTGGATGAGGATCGTGCCACCCGGAACATCAAACTGGCCAATGCATTCAACCGGTTGGGCTTCACCGAGCAGGCCAATCTGGAGGCCGTGAAATCCTATGCCGCGGATCCCACCAACAGTTCCAGCCGGATCTTTCTGGCTGATACGTTCTTGAATCTGGATGGCCGGACCACCGCAGGGGGTTCGGAATTGCTGATGGCGCGACTGCTGTTGCCGGTCAATGCCAATTCCTTCAACGCCTTCAATGACTATACAACGCTTTTTGAGGCGGCGCGTTTGAACTGGACCACCCAGGCAACGGCGGGCAATCTGGATAGCTATACAGGAACTTTGGTGGCCAGTGGCGGGGTCAGCAACTTCGCCTTTGGATCCATCTTCACCCGCAACGTGAGCGACGGATGGCGGCCCGTCAACGATGATGGGCGCAGCTTTACCACGGTCAACCTGTTCAAGTACGCACCCACAGCCCACAGTGATTTACTGGTGACCCTATCTCATACCCAGACCAAACAGGGAGACCGGGGCCTGGGCATACCGTTTGTCACACCTGATAATGATTCCGACCAGCGGCTGTTCGATCGAACCAACCGGGCAGAGATTGGCTACCATCAGCAGTTCCACCCGGGCTCGGAACTGGTGGTCTACTTTTCAGGCCGAACGGTGGACCAGGTGCTGGAAAATCCCAACCATCTGAGGGTCTTTCGGGGAAGGGTTCCGGTTTCCCTGCGTCGATCCACTCGGAATCCCAACCTTTCTTTTCAGGCCTCTCATTTGTGGAAGGTCTCGAATTTTCAGTTCAAGTATGGATTTGATGTCTTCGAGGGACGCTCTCGAAATTTGGATATTCTGAGTTTTTGCACTACCGGCCCTCGTGAAGACGGCTGTGCTTTTCCGGGTGATCCCCCTCCTGACATCCTCCGTCAGGAATTTGACTACAGCCGGGAAAAGGCCCGTTTCAAGACCGTCTTCGTGCACAGCGACTATGTGGTGAGTCCCCAACTGGTTTTTACGGCCGGTCTGAACTACGACTGGGCCAGAAGCTACGGCGTCGATGAGGTTCAGTCACTGGGGGACAGCCAGGACAGCCAGGTCTCAGAGGATCATTGGAATCCTCAGGCGGGACTCCTGTTCAGTCCCCTGGAAAGCACCACGGTTCGCTTCGCCTTTATGAGGACCACCCAGACCCATGTCCAGGAACGAGTGGTTCCCACCCATCTTTTTGGGTTTGTTTTGAGTCCCAATGAGTTCGAACTGACCCGCAGCACAGGATTTAATCTGGGTTGGGACCAGCGGATCTTCGGGGCCAGGACGTTTGTTCGGACCGTCGCCTTCTGGAAGGAGCGGACCATTCCACTAGGGCAGGGCAGCGATGGGATGGATTTCGAGGGTGATTTCTACGGAGGGCGCCTGGTCCTGAATCAATTTGTGACCGATCGCCTGACCTTTGTAACCGACTATGCCCTGACTCACGACGCCAACTTCTTCGGCCTCAGACACGACCACGATCTGCGGGTGGCGCTGTTTTATATCCATCCGCGAGGAGTCAGTTTCAGGATTGAGGAAGAGTACCTGGATCAATCGCGTTTCTTTGGAGTCCAGGACACCACCAACGTATGGACCACCAATGCGACCCTTTCTTTCGAGATGCCGCAAAAATTTGGAAAGGCCTCCTTCGAGGTGCAAAATGTCTTCGATCGGCGGTATAATTTCCTGGCTGACCCGCTGGCGCTGGATCCCCGGGTTCCCAGGCGTCAACTGAAGTTTCGGCTCGACTTTTTCTTTTAATCAGAAAGAAAGGCGTCACCACCGCGAAAATGGAGTTTGACAAAGCCCACCGATTCAAACTCCCGCAAGTATGAGCTAGTGGTCCGTTTGCCGGTAATGATGAAGAAATACATCGCAGGCGCTGTTTTTCTGGTTTTCAGCTTCGGCCTGATCGGCATCCTCTCTTCTTATACCCCCTATCTGGAAAATCTTGAGCTGAAGGGCTACGACTTCATGATGTCGACGGTTCGCGGTCCCTTGCCCGCTCCTGAAGATGTCGTCATCGTGGCCATCGACGAGACCTCTCTGGCCGAGTACGAGGATTACTTTCAGTGGCCCTGGCCGCGCAGGGTCCATGGCCAACTGATCCGGAGTCTCAATGATGCGGGGGTGCGGGCCATCATCTTTGATGTCATCTTTGCCGGAGAATCACACCCGGAGGAGGATGACGAGATGGCGGCCGCTATTGGTGAGAGCCGGGTGCCGGTGATTCTGGCTGCGACCGAGGAGCAGGTCATCGATCCGCGTATCGGAAGGCTGACCAAACAACTGCTTCCTTTCGATAAGTTCACCGATGCCAATGGCAAGGTAGGGTACGCCACCATGCACCCGGATTCCGATCAGGTGTTGCGGCAAACCAGGCTCTCGGTCAATGGGACTCCCTCGCTCAGTTTGCAGGCGTTTTATGCGCTGGGCGGGAAGGTTATTGATCCCGAAAAACTTCCCGTTTCCAGGTATCAGAAAGACGATCCGGAACTGTTCATCAACTACTCGGGAGGCACCCGGCACATCTACACGGTCAGCTACTACCAGGCGATCGATTATCAGGACTTCCTGCCTCCCGAGCTCCTAAAGGATAAGATTGCCTTTGTCGGACGCGCCATGGCGGTGGCGGATCTCAGCGAGAGAAGGATGGAAAAGGACACCTTTCCGACTCCCTTTTCTCTGGCAGGCAGTGCCATGATGCCGGGGACGGAAGTTCACGCGAATGCGTTGACAACCCTGTTGGGGGGAGATTACATCGAGAAGGCATCTGCCCTCGAGACCTGGACCGTGCTGGCTGTTCTGGCCCTCTTGATTTCTGCCATCGTGATCGGGTTCCCCTCCTTTCGGTTGAAAATTGCACTTTCCATTGTCGTGATGATCGGATACCTGGTGGGGGCGACTCTGATTTTTGTCTACCAGTCCTACTGGCTCTATACCGTTCAGCCGCTGTTTCTCATGCTTTCGGTGTTCGGCCTCAATACGCTCTACCAGTATCGCCAGACCGAAAAAGAAAGAGCGCATATTCGCAAAGCTCTCAAGGGTTACGTCTCCGAACAGGTCATGCACCATGTCATGCAGCACCCTGAGGGCCTAGAACTGGGCGGCATCCTGACCAATGCAACCGTCCTTTTCTCGGATATTGCCGGCTATTCCAAGATCTCGGAAAGCATGACTCCCAAAGAACTGTTTGGCACGCTCAACGAGTACTTTACCCTGATCGGCGATGTGATCATGGCGCAGGAAGGGATGATCAACAAGTATATCGGCGATGCCGTCATGGCGGTCTGGAATACTCCGGTCGGCCATCCAGATCACTGCGCGCTGGCCTGTAGGGCCGCCCTGGATATGAAGAGGATCGTGGATGGAATGCCCGATATCAACGCCAGAATAGGGCTTAATTCGGGTCCCCTGGCGGCTGGAAATCTGGGCCACGCACAGCGGATGGAGTACGCCGTGATCGGAGATACCGTCAACCTGGCTTCCCGGCTGGAAGGTGCCAACAAGCCTTTTGGCACCGACATCATGATCAGCGAATCGACCAAACAGGGCATAAACGGGCAATTTCTTCTGCGTCCCCTGGACCGCATCCGGGTGGTGGGCCGGGAGAACCCGGTCCAGGTTTTTGAGTTGCTGGCCGGAATCGACGAGCCCGATCAGGATGCCCTGCACGAACTGGTCCATTCCTTTGACAAGGTCATCGAGGCCTACGAAGCGCGTGAG
>JAPYTY010000046.1 GCA_029942065.1 Acidobacteriota bacterium
AGAAAACCTCTTATCCAATTCAACCCGAGAGATCGAGAAAGTTGCCCCAGCACCTCGATTCGATCACGATTAATCACCCGATGGGGCGTATCGACATGCATAAAATAAAGATCCTCTCCCAGCGCTTCGAGTAAATCCAGGTAATGCTGAACTCGTTCCCGGTTCTTGAGTTCGGTCTGGAGAGGGGCCTGCTCGCACTTTTGAAAGACCGATCTGAAGGATTGATGGGAACACCAGGAGGTCAAAATTTCCAGCATTCGATCGCGATCCTGGAGGGTTTCCTCGAGATCCAGCTCCTGAGCTCGACCAATGCTGCCTTCCGAGTAGGCCGCGGTCATCTCCAGATCCTCGACCAACCCGTTGTCCTTCAAATAATCCTGAATCTCCTTTTGACTCAGAGGGAAAAAGGGGAAAATCTGACATCTGGACCGAATGGTGGGCAGAAGCTGGTAGGGGAAGGCGCTGACCAGGATGATGCGAGAGCTCTCGGGAGGTTCCTCGATGGTTTTCAGGATGGAATTAGCTGCTTCCTCGGTCATGGTTTCAGCCTGATCAATGATGAAAAACCGAAATCGACCCTCGAAAGGCCGGAATTGAACCTCCCGATTGAACTCGCGCATGATCTCGATTTTTAGATTGCCCTTCTGGGGTTCCATAAGCCGGATGTCGGGGTGACAGCCGGCCGCGGCTTTGAGGCATGAAGAACACTTCCCGCAGAGGTCCTGCTGACTGGGATCCTTGCAGTTGGCCAGTGCCGCAAGGCCGAGCGCCAGTGTTTTTTTCCCGATGCCGTCAAGGCCTGCAAACAGGCAGGCTGGAGGCAAATGGCCGGCTTTCATGAGTTGAACGATGGGCTGGTTGCCCACGAAGTCTTCGAGTTTCATGGCTGCAGTAAGTGATGCTGTCGGATCAGGGAGAGAAGTTTCTCAAAAACAGTGTCCGGGTCCCCCGAGGCATCGACCAGGAGCACCCGCTCGGGTTCTCTCTGGGCCAGGCGCTGGTAGCCTTCTCGGACTTTCTGATGAAACGACAGATCCTCGGCTTCGAACCTCCCCCACTGCTCCTGGTTTTCCCTGTGGTTTCTCTCGATCGCTCGTTGGAGGCCCACCCGAACCTCCACATCCAGGACCAGGGTTAAATCAGGGGTCCGGAGTTCCAGGATTTCGGCCAGCCGGTCAATGAGCTCGAAGCCGATTCCGCGCGCGTGACCCTGGTAGGCCAGCGTGGCGTCATGATAGCGATCACAGACCACGTGGATCCCCTTATCCAGGGCCGGATCGATGACCTCCTTCAAGTGTTGATATCGATCAGCAAGATAGAGCAGCAGTTCCGACCCGGGTTCTCTTTCAGCTCCGTCCTTGTGCAGAAGGACCCGACGAATTTCTTCTCCGAAGGGAGTTCCGCCGGGCTGGTGAGCCCTGATGAAGGAGAGTCCAAGGCGGCTCAACTCCTTCTCCAGCAGATTCAATTGACGGCTTTTGCCCGAGCCTTCGATCCCCTCCAGGGTGATGAATTGACCTGGTTTTGACGAGCCCACTTCGGCGTTATGGTACCACACGTATTCCGGTATACTAATGGCTGTGGTGGACATCGCCTCCAATCTGAAGCGGCTTGAGGAGGAAATCCAATCCGTTGCTCATGACTGCGGCCGTGACCCCCGGAAAATTCGTCTGATGGCCGTCTCCAAGCTCTTCTCCACCGCGGTTGTGGAACAGGCTGCGGCGGCCGGGCAAACCCTGTTCGGGGAGAACCGCCCTCAGGAAGCCTGGCAGAAGATCCCTCAGGTAAAGCAGTCCGGGCTCTGCTGGCACCTGATCGGCCCTCTTCAGTCGAACAAGGCCCGGCGGGCGGTCGAAATGTTTGATGTGATCCAGACCCTGGATCGGCCCAAGATCACCCGAAGGGTCAACCAGTATGCCCGGGAACTGGACAAAACTCTGCGCGTCTTCATTGAAGTGAACATCGGCGAAGAGCTCCAAAAGCACGGGGTTGCACCGGAGGAGCTTGGAGGCATGGTGGAACTGGTGGATTCCATGTCCGCCCTTCAACTGGAGGGGTTGATGACGTTGCCGCCCCATCACCAGGAGGCGGAAGCATCCCGACCCTATTTCCAAAAGCTGGCAAAAATGCAGGAAGAAGTGAACCGCAATCGCCAGCTGCCCTTGAAAGAGCTTTCGATGGGGATGAGCCGCGACTACCGCGTTGCCATTGAGGAAGGGGCCACCCTGGTGCGCCTCGGAACGGCCATTTTCGGACCGCGCCCCTTATTATGACCCTCCAGATCCGGGAGGCAGGCGGACTGCTGCGACTATCAGTCCACGTGCAGCCTCGAGCTGCTTCCAATCAGATCACCGGATGTCATGATGGGGCCTTGAAGGTCCGATTAACCGCGCCGGCTCTGAAAGATCGGGCAAATCGCCAATTAGTCCAATTCCTGGCCAAATGCCTGGATCTTCCGGCACCCAGCTTTTCGCTGGTTCGAGGTCAGCGTTCGCGCCGGAAAACCCTTGTAATCCAAGGGCTTTCCAGGGCCGAACTGGACCGGAAGTTAACCCGTATTTTAGAAAGATAAGAGGCGGTCAGCCGCCCTTACATGGGGCGCGTGCCCCTTTTTGGGAACGTCAGAGTGGAACTCTAAAATGGTCGATACCCATTAACTGAGGACCTATTCAAGGAGGGGAAGGAAAGCATGAAAAAATTGGCCCCGAATGCGGAAGTTTCGGCTGGTTTGAAGGTGGAACGATACTTTACCCGCACGGGAAGGCATCCATTTGATGAGATCGAATGGGATACTCGAACCGCTGAGATCAAAGACTTCAAAACGGGAAAAGTCACTTTCCAGCAGGAAGATCTGGAATTTCCCCAATTCTGGTCCCAGAGGGCTACGGATATCGTTGCCAGCAAGTATTTTCGCGGACAAAAGGGAACCCCCCGGCGCGAATACAGCGTGAAGCAACTCATCGGGCGTATCGTCGACACCCTGACCGGTTGGGGCGGCAAAATGAAATACTTCGCCTCCAAGGAGGATGCTCAGGCATTCAACCATGAACTGGGCCACCTACTTCTCCATCAAATGGCGGCCTTTAACAGCCCGGTTCAGTTCAATGTGGGTATCAAGAAGAAACCCCAGTGCTCCGCCTGTTTTATCAACAGCGTCGAAGACAATATGGCTTCCATCATGAAGCTGGCCAAAACCGAGGCCACCATATTCAAAGGAGGCTCGGGCTCGGGCGTGAATTTGTCAAAACTTCGGGCCTCGACTGAGACTCTGGCGGTGGGCGGCCTTGCTTCGGGCCCGGTTTCGTTCATGAGGGGCTACGATAGCTTTGCCGGGGCCATCAAATCGGGAGGAGCCACCCGGCGCGCTGCCAAGATGGTTATCTTGAATGCAGACCATCCCGATATCAAGGAGTACATCTGGTGTAAGGCTCTGGAGGAGAAAAAGGCTCACGGCCTTATAGGCTTGGGATATGACGATAGCATTGACGGAGAAGCCTACCGAAGCGTTCAGTTTCAAAACGCCAACAACAGCGTTAGCGTGACCGATGACTTCATGGAGGCCGTCGTCAATGACGGCGAATGGAGCACCCGCAAGGTGACCACTGGCGAAGTGGTGGAAACTCAGAAAGCCCACGAAATGCTTGACTGGATTGCTGAAGCCACCTGGATCTGCGGTGATCCGGGGCTGCAATTTAATACAACTCTAAATGATTGGCACACCTGTCCTAATACTGCGCCCATCAATGCCAGCAACCCCTGCTCCGAATACGTCTTCTTGGACAACTCGGCCTGCAATCTCTCATCCCTGAACTTGATGAAGTTCCTCAAGGAGAATGGGCAGTTCGATGTCGAGGCATTCTTAAAGGCCGTTCGCATCATGATCATAGCCCAGGAGATTATTGTGGATAATTCTTCTTATCCCACTCCGGAGATCAAGAAGATAAGCCACGAGTATCGAACCCTGGGACTGGGGTACGCCAATCTGGGAGCACTTTTAATGGCCACCGGCCTGCCCTATGACAGCGAGCGGGCCAACTCTCTGGCGGCTGTGATCACGGCATTGATGACGGGACAGGCCTATCGGACTAGTGCCGAACTGGCCGCACGAATGGGGCCCTTCGAAGGCTTTGAAAAGAATCGAATCTCTACCATGCGTGTCATTCACAAACACCGGGAGGCTTTATCTGAAATCGATTCAGCCATGGTTCCCATGGATCTTCTGCACGCTGCCATGGAAGTCTGGGATGAGGCCATCATGGAGGGTTCCCGTCATGGCTACCGTAATGCCCAGGTAACACTGCTGGCCCCGACTGGGACCATAGCCTTCATGATGGATTGCGATACCACGGGAATTGAACCCGAGTTTTCGCTCATCAAGGTCAAAAAACTGGTGGGCGGTGGAACCCTGAGGATCGTGAATCACACGATTCCTCGAGCCCTGGAAAACCTCGGGTACCAGAAGGATGAGATCCGCGACATCTTGAAGCATGTGGAGGTCAAGGAGACCATCGAGGGGGCGCCACGCTTCCAGGAAGAACATCTGGCCGTGTTTGATTGTGCGGACCGGGTTGCCGGCGCAACCCGATCCATTGAGGCGCTGGGTCACATAAAAATGTGTGGAGCGGTTCAACCCTTTCTTTCCGGAGCCATCTCTAAAACCATCAATCTTCCCAACGAAGCTACCGTTGAAGAGATCAAGGAAGCCTATATCCAGGGGTGGAAATTCGGGATGAAATCCGTATCCATTTATCGGGATGGGTGCAAAATGGTCCAGCCTCTCTCCAACAAGAATCGATCGGCGGTCATTGCCGGACCTGAGCGGCGCAACATGCCCAAGGACCATCCGGCCCTGCAGCACGAATTCAAGATCAAAGGGTTCAAGGGCTTCCTGACGATGGGGTTGTATCCGGAGGACAATCAATTAGGGGAAATTTTTATCAACTTCACCAAGCAAGGCTCCACATTGCAGGGGTTGGCCATGGCCTGGGCCGTTGCCATTTCCATGGGCCTGCAGCGAGGCGTCCCGTTAGAAGACTATGTCCGGATGTTCTCGCACATGAGTTTCGAGCCTGCGGGTTATACCGATAACCCACAGATCCCTTTCGCCACCTCGGTTCCCGACTATATCGTCCGTTACCTGGCCACCCGTTATCTGAATCCGGAGGTCCAGGAAGCACTCGGAATCCACAATGTCAAACCCAACGGGAGCATGCAGGATGGGGTGCAGGTGGCTTTCTCGGACCAGGCCAAAAAGAAAGAAACTTTCACCACTGCCACCGAGCGGTTGCTCCAGGAGAGCAGCCGGGAATCGCACACTTGCCTGATGTGCGGTAATCTGATGCAGCGAAACGGCAACTGCCATGTCTGCACCATCTGCGGCAGCACCTCAGGCTGTAGCTAGTTATTAGCCCGACCTGCGCCTAAATTCTCTACTGCAGCGCCGCCATCATCCGTCCTGACTGCGTTGCACTTGGTCGGTCTCCTCGACGTACTTTTCAGTACGCCTGCGGTCACCTCCCGTCGCACGCCTTGTCAGGCCGGCGCTTGCGCCGCTTCGTGACGAGAACCTATGCACAGGTCGGGCTTGGGTCTTCGACCCGCACGTTTCACGTTTCAGGTTTAATGTTTAACGAAAGGAAGTTTTGGGGCATACAGACGTACGCCCAAGGCAAGGTCGTTGTAGCGGCCGCTCTATGAGCGGCTCTTCGGAATCGGCTCACTGAGGCTCCTCTCGCACTCCGGACACTTCATTCTGGATTCTGCATTCTGACTTCTGGATTCTCCTTGTCGGCGCCTTCTCACCCTCCTGGATTTGTCTCCTGAACTGAGATGGCAATGTAGGGGCGTACGGAGTACGCCCACAAGACACTTTTGATCAATGGCTGATACAGGGCGCACTCGGTGCGCCCCGACTGGAATCCATCTGGTACAAATGGTTTTTGAGACGCCCTGGAGGTATAAGCCCTTTCTGGTTTCACAGTCCTTGCTGTGGGCGCACTCAGTGCGCCCCTACGCCAGGCTGCAGGATCGTGCCAGCTTGGAAGTGAAACGCGGCGGTCAGCCGCTTGTATTAAACTCCCCTGCATGAAATACCTCGTGGCCTTTCTGCTACTGCTTCTTCATTCCGTCCCGATCTTTGCTCAGCAAAGACCCCTGGTGACCGAACGTGCGGAGACTCTAGAACAGGGACACATCCTGTTGGATGTGGGCGCGGAATTTCTGCAGGATGCGGCGTTTCCTTTCTCGGGATTGGAAGGAGATCTGACTCGAGCGGGTGTCCTGGGCGTGAGGATCGGAGCTGCCGATAATGTTGAAATACAATTTGTGGGTATCGTCCAGAACATTCTGAACGTCGAAAATCGTCATCCGGCACCGAACACCCCCCGACTGGAGTTTTCCGGGAATTCGACCAGCGACGTGGGCGACTTCACCCTGGCCACGAAGGTGCGCCTCAAGGCTGAGGAGCCCGGCTGGCCCACCCTGGCGTTCAGGTTTGGTTTGCAGCTGCCGAATGCCTCAAACGAAAACGGTCTGGGAAATGATGAAACCAATGTCTTCGGGAGCGTCCTGGTCCAGAAGCGCCTTGGAAAACTACAAATTTTGACCGATCTTGGGCTGGCCATTCTGGGAAATCCTGTGGTTCCCGGGTCCCAGGACGACCTTTTCACCTATGGCCTGGCGCTGATTTATTCCCTCCATCCCCAGGTCAATCTGGTGGTTGATGCCGCGGGAAGGGCGGGCCCCGGGGATATCGGAACCGAGGAGCAGTCCACGCTGCGGCTGGGAACCCAGATCCAGGCCGTGGGTCTGCGCTGGGACGTGGCCGCATTTATAGGACTACGCGATACCGCCCCCTCTTCGGGCGTGGTGCTGGGAATCTCGAAGGAATTTGAATGGCGCTGAAACTCCTCACCACAAAGACACAGGGAAGACTGAGCCAGGCTCTGTCGTTCCTTCGGAGCGACGTTGGAAAGGTGAGTGTAGGGGCGCACTGAGTGCGCCCACAGCAAGTTCGTGGTAGCGGCCGCTCTATGGGCGGCCTTTCGAAATTCAAAACCGGATTGTTCTCCACGCGGAGCACGCTTCTCCGGGCTCTTTATTTTTAGAGTCCGGAGTGTGGGAGGCGCCTCAGTGCGCCGATTCCGGAGAGTCGGGCTAATAAGCGGCCGCTACACGACCCGGCTCGACGTGAAAGGTGAAACATGAAACGTGAAACGAGCGGGTCTTCGACCCGCGCCCTAACTCAGCTTTTCGCGGACTTTTTCGAAGAGACCAGGGTTCTCCCCGGATCCTTCGGAGGTCGCAGCCAGTTGCCTGAAAAGTTCTTTTTGTTCCCGAGTAAGGTTGGTGGGCGTCTTTACCGTGATCTGGATCAACTGGTCGCCTTTGCCTCGCCCATCCAGGCTGGCAATTCCACGTCCTTTCAAGCGAAACACGGTGTCTGATTGAGATCCAGCCGGTATCTTGATCTGCTCCTCCTGCTCGAGAGTCAGCACCGCCACCTCACCCCCCAGCGCTGCCGTTGAGAAGTTAATTGGAATCGTGCAGAGGATATGATTGCCCTCCCGTTGAAAGAAGGCATGCTCCTGGACGGCTATGATGACATAAAGATCCCCCGGGGCTCCATTGCGAGGTCCTGCCTCGCCTTCTCCGGAAATTCTCAAGCGGGAACCGTTATCCACTCCTGCGGGAATCTTGATTTCCAGAATCTTCTCTTTTTGCAAGTACCCATTGCCACGGCACTCCGAGCAGGCTTTTTCGATGAATTGGCCGGAACCCTGGCATTTGGCGCAGGTTCGGCTAATGGTGAAAAACCCTTGTTGATAGCGGGCATTCCCCTGTCCTTCGCAGGCGGAGCAAGTAACCAGGCCTCCTTTCGGGTCGGCGCCGATGCCATTGCAAGGGAGACAGGTTTCACGCCGGGGGATCTTGATTTTGGTTTTCACTCCAAAGGCGCCTTCTTCAAAGCTGATGGTGAGATCGTATCGAAGATCCGCGCCACGGCGAGAACGGGATTGTCGCTGAGAGCCGCCGAAAATATCACCAAAACCAAAAAAGTCGCCCACTATGTCGCTGAAGTCGGAAAAGGTATCTGGATCGAACCCTTGAAATCCTCCCGTTCCTTGTCCTAGTCCTGCATGGCCGAACCGATCATAGCGAGCTTTTTTCTCGGCATCACTCAGCACGCTGTATGCCTCAGCGGCCTCTTTGAATCTTTCTTCGGCCTCTTTGTTTCCCGCATTCTTGTCGGGATGGTGCTGGATTGCCAGTTTGCGGTAGGCGCTTTTGATCTCCTGCGGTTCGGCATCCCGGCTTATTCCCAGGACCTCGTAATAGTCTCTTTGTGCCAAAATAGTTTCCCAAACCCGGGATGGGTTAATCTATCGTATTAAATAAAATGGGTCTCTACGGTTTTCAAGGAGCTTGTTACTCTCCCTTTCCCTCGGTGACCGTCTCCTGGTCGGGTTGGACGGCGACTCGCACCTGGGACGGCCGCAGCAGTCTGTCCTGGATCTTATAGCCCTTACGGAATTCATCCAGAATTTCTCCATCTTCATGATCCGAGGTAACCTCTCGCAGGACCGCCTCGTGAATATTGGGATCAAAAGGAATACCCAATCCCGGTATTTCAATCACCCCGAATTTTTCCAGAACCGAACGAATTCCCTGCAGCATGAACTCGTAACCCTGGCGGTAGGTTTCCAGCTGGGAGTCCTCAGGAGCTTCTCTCAAGCTCTCCAGTCCTTTTTCCAGGGCGTCCAGGGTGGGCAGGAGTTTCTCGAAAACCTCTGCCTGGGCGGCCAGGCGCTGCTCCTCCCGCTCCTTTCTGATGTGCTTGCGGTAGTTTTCAAACTCCGCCTGCTTACGCAGCAGGAGATCTTTGGTTTGGTCTAGTTCCTTGGCAAGGGTCTCGAGGTGGTCCTCCTCGGATTCCAATTCTTGCTGTGAATTCTCCTCTGGTTCCAAAAGACTCTCCTGGTCCAATTCTTCTCCTTGTTCTCCCATAGTTCACCCTGAATTGAGTTTGTTCCCACCCACTTGGGCCGGATGATGTGTTGTCCGGCCTTAATTATTGGGGAGTAGTTCGCTGAAGAGCTTGGCCACATAGCCGACCAGGCAGATGGTCTTCTCGTATTCCATCCGAGGAGGTCCCAGGATCCCCAGTCCACCGATGACCTTTTGATCGTGGAGATAGGGCGAGGAGACCAGTGCCCAATCGCGCATCCCCGGAATGTCCTGACCCAGTCCGATTCGGACGGAGGGTTTCGAAGAGCGCGTCTTCAAGCACTCATTGATGAGTTTCACGAGGCGGCCTTTTTCCTCAAACGTCTGAAAAAGGTTAATCATTCGATCGATGTCAGCCAGCTCCGGTTTCTGAATGATCCGAGTCGTGCCTCCCAGGTAAACCTCGCTCTCCTCATCGTCCTCATCTTCGGGTGTCACCAGGCTGGCGTTTGCCAGCAGAACGGCGTTCATGAAAAGGCGATCGTAAAGCGATTTTTCTTCCAGCATGCGGCCCACCAGCTCTGCACGAATCTCGATCAGGGTTTGCCCTTCGAAATGGGAAACCAGATAGCGACCCGCCTGATCCAGCTCACTTTGCGCAAAATCCTGATCCATCTGGAGTATGCGATGCTGGACCAACCCTGATCCCGTCACCAGAATCACCAGGATTCTTTGCCGGGATCTTCTGATGAATTTGATGTGCTGCATGGTGGCCGTTGAGACCGGCGGTGCCAGTACAAAACCCACGTTATCGGACAGGGCGGAGAGGACCTGGGAAGTCTTATTCATGAGTTCCCCGGGATCCGTTTCGAGCTCGAGGCTTTGCTTGATCTGGGCAGCTTGCCGGGTGGGCACCTTTCCAGTGCATTCAATGGAGTCGACATAAACTCGGTAGCCTTCGGCAGTGGGAATCCTTCCAGCTGAAGTATGGGGCTGGGTTACCAGGCCCATTTCCTCCAGTTCCGCCATCACATTGCGCAAGGTAGCCGGGCTCAGTCCTTCCTTGTAAGCTTCGGCAAGGCGGTGCGAACCCACCGGTTTGCCGCTGCGTACGTACTCTCGGACGATCGCCTTGAGGACCTCCCTCGGGCGTTCGTCAGATCCTTTTGAATTCCGCTGTGTATGCATTCAGGAACCTGTGCTCCTTTTTCCTTCCAAACCAAGCTAATGAATCTATAGCATATCCGGTGAGTGGGACGCAATGACCAGGGAAAGAGTCCGAACTCAAAGAATCGTACTAAGTGAGACACTAGGCTTGGCAGCCGATTCGAGCTGAATCGAAAAGGTCTCTTCGATTCCACCCTTGAGGGCCTCACAGAGCTCTTCAAAGGTCACTTCCCGGGCGGTTGCCTCCAGCACCGACGTCACCCGTCGGTGTAACAGGGATTCGTCGCTTGCCAGGGCTTGGGCCATCTGCGAGTAATCCACGCGCAAGGGAATCGAGCCATGCTGAAGGAAGCTTCTTCGCAGCCTTCTTTGTGCGCTCCCGACTATTTTCAAGCCTCCTGAGAGGAGTTCGTATCGAGAAGAGGAGGCAAAACAGGGGTTTTTCCCTCCGCCCTCGGCTGAAGAGCTCGAATCGGGTGTTCCTTTGGCCAGTTGAATCGAGAGACCCAATCTCTTGAAACCGGCTTGTAAAGCGGTCGCAATCAAACGGTAGGTTTCACTGATGTTCTTTAAGGGGAAGAACCCGGGGTCGTTGGAAACCAACGAGTAAGTCACTTCGGTCTGGTGAAAAACGGCTCTTCCGCCGGTTGGCCGAAGCACAATCGGAATGGCATGGCGGCAACAGTACTCCGGATCGATGGCGTCTTGAAGTTTTTGATTTTTTCCCAGAGAAATAGTGGGAATCGACCAGCGGTAGAAACGAACCGCGGTGACATTGTCAGGACTCTCCTCGGCCCACTCCAGAAGCCTGCGATCGACGCGCATGTTCTCCGCTCCTGATTGGGGCGGATCGATTAAATACAGCCAAGGGTCACAGGAGTTCATCCAGGTCCTGATAGGGCAGATCCAGCG
>JAPYTY010000047.1 GCA_029942065.1 Acidobacteriota bacterium
GGGTTAGGTGCCAAAACTGGTTGTCTTGGTGCTATTTTTTCGTCTTCAGTTTCTGCGGGGCTCGGCTTCTTCCTCAGAATCCATATGGAACTAAAAATAATTATCGTGTGACCCTGGAGCAGGAATGGTAAGACAAGGAAAGGATTTCCCTGTGTCTCTGTGCCTCTGTGGTGAAATCTGTTCTTCGTGGCTCTGTGGTGAGGAATTCCCGCGGCTCTGTGTTAAATTGATAGGATCATGAGACTCGCCACGCTTCTCATTCTCCTTGCTTTTTCGGGGTGCGGAGGCAGATCGGAAGGGACCGAAATTTTATGGGATAGCTGGGGAATCCCACATATTTATTCCGCCTCCGAAGAACGCCTTTTCTACGCCTTTGGATGGGCTCAGGCGGAGAGTCACGGCGATCTGATCCTGCGGCTTTACGGCCAGGCCCGGGGCCGAGGAGCTGAATACTGGGGAGCCCGGTATCTCGATGGGGACCGCTGGGTCCGAACCATGGGAGTACCCGAACGAGCCCGGGATTGGTATGAAGCTCAGGACAGCGAGTGGCAAGGCTATCTGGATGCCTTTGCCGACGGGATCAATGCTTATGCCCGAGAGCACTCCAACCAGATCGCGGACGAGGTTGAAGTAGTCTTGCCACTGGACGGCACCGATATTCTGGCCCATAGCCAGAGAGTCATCCTCTTTTATTTCGTCACCAGCCCCCAGGTTCTTGGACTGGCCGACAACCAGTGGAATCCCGGCCAGATAGAATCTCCTGCCTCCAATGCCTGGGCCATTGGACCCTCGCGCTCTTCCAGCGGCAACAGTTTACTTCTCGGCAACCCTCACCTGCCCTGGGCTGATCTTTATCTCTTTTACGAAGCTCATCTGGTGACTTCGGAAATAGACACCTATGGAGTGACGTTCGTGGGAATTCCCGTTTTGGGGATTGCCTTCAATGATCATCTGGGGTGGACCCATACAGTCAATGCTCATGACGGAGATGACCTTTACGAGCTCACGCTGACCGATGGAGGTTACCTTTGGGACGAAGAGGTCAGACCCTTTGAAACGAGGGAGGAAACCCTCAAGATCCAACAGATCGACGGCACATTGATCGAACAACAGTTCGTCGTCAGGCATTCCATCCATGGACCGATCGTTGCCGAAAAAAATGGCAAAGCCCTGGCCCTAAAAGTGGTGGGACTCGAGCAATCCCGGATGCTGGAACAATGGTGGGATATGGGCCGAGCAACCGGCCTGGAAGATTTTGAGGCGGTTCTAAAGCGTCTGGAAATCCCCATGTTCACCGTCATGTATGCCGATCAGGAGGGTCATATCATGCACTTTTTTGGCGGCCGCACTCCGGTTCGCCCCTCCGGAAACTGGGATTGGTCCGGGATTGTCCCCGGCGATGGCGCTTCAACTCTGTGGACGGACACTCACAGCTACGATGAGCTTCCCAAAGTAGTCGATCCCCCCAGCGGCTGGCTCCAAAATGCCAATGACCCACCCTGGACGACAACCTTTCCCATGGCTCTGGATCCGGATGAATATCCGGCTTACATGGCGCCCCAACGAATGCGCCTGCGGGCTCAGCACTCCGCCGCCATGCTGATGGAAGACGACAGCATCACCTTTGAGGAGATGATCCAGTACAAGCATTCCACTCACATGGAATCAGCCGATCGTATTCTGGAAGACCTGTTATCCGCTGCCGGAAACAGCAACGATGGGAGGGTGCACCAGGCCGCCCTGGTCCTCGACGCATGGGATCGAAAAACCGATGCCAACAGTCGCGGCGCCGTTCTTTTTGAGGCCTTCTTCCAGGAACTGATTCGATCCAGTGGTGAATCGGCCATCTATCGGCAGAGCTGGAATCCAAATTCCCCCCTTGAAACACCCCGAGGCCTGGCTGAAACAACGATGGCCCTCGAGGCTCTTTCGGTAGCAGCTGAAAAGGTTTCCAATCTCTACGGAGCACTGGATGTGGAGTGGGGAGAAGTCCACCGCCTCCGCATCGGCGATGTCGATTTCCCCGCCAATGGAGGGCCGGGAGATCTGGGAATTTTCCGTGTGGTCGGCTTTCGACAGACGTCCTCGGGATCGAGACAGGCCTCGACGGGAGATTCCTTTGTGATGGCTGTCGAATTCTCCAATCCAGTTCGGGCCCAAGCAATACTGAGCTACGGGAATTCCTCCCAATCTGATTCTCCGGGGCGGGGCAATCAACTCAGTTTATTTGCCCAAAAACAATTACGCCCGGTGTGGCGCTCTCGAGAAGAAATCGAAGCCCATCTGGAGTTCAGAGAGCTGTTCTAGCTGGGCAAAAACGGCGGCCTAGGCTCCAGGTCATATCATCCGTTTGATGCATCCCCTCGGTAAAGTTGTCAACCTGTTCCAGGATCTGTTGCTGCAAAGCCTTGGCTCCGGCCGAAGCATTGGACCTCAAGATGTCCAGAAGCCTTTCCTCGCCAAACATCTCATCCTCGCTGTTGGCTGCCTCGGTAATTCCATCTGAATAAACGACCAATACATCTCCGGAATTGAGCTGCAGCGGACTCGATTCGTACCTGGAAGACGGGAATGCCCCCAGGACCATCCCCTGGGAAAACAGCTGGTCTACCTCGCCTGAGGCCGCACGAAACAGGTACGCTGGATTGTGGCCGGCGCCGGCAAACTCACCCCTTCCACTGGCATCCAATGAGAACAGGAAGGCCGTCACGAACCCATTTGAAGGGGTTCTCTTGTACATCAATTGATTGGTTTCTTCCAGTACGGCTGAAAGCGATGCGCCGGTCCGACACTCCATATCCAGTGCCCCTTGAAACAGGGCACTCAACACCGCGGCTCCCACACCCTTCCCTGAAACGTCTGCCATTACCCCGATGAGTTCCTCAGGTCTCAACTCCAGAAAATCGAAAAAATCGGCCCCCACGTCTCGGGTGGGCTCACAGCTGGCGGTAATGGAGAAATCCCCAAATTGAGGAAAGGACTGAGGCAGTAGGCGCTGCTGGATCTTGTGAGCCACCGCCATTTCCTGCTCGATGACCTTTTTCTCTTCAATACTTCGGATCATTTCCAGCTTTTCGAGTCCATTACCCGCTTCACCCGCCAGTTTCACAACGATCTTCTTATCCAGACCAGACAGCGCATGCATGGTCTTGGTGCTGTCGAGATAAAGAATTCCCAGAACTTCCAGCTGATCCGATTCAGAAGATATCCTCCTGAGTGGCAGGCACGCTATGGCCCGAAGGTTTATCTCGAGAATACTTTCCTGCTGTGCAAGTGAACCTTCGATCCCTCCCGTCATGAAAACCGGTTCCCCTGTATCGGCCACCTGCTTGACACAACTTTGGCTGGCACGGAACTGTGCTTGAGAGAAGATCTTGCCCTTGGCATTCATGCCCGAAACATACTTGAACCCAGGGTCCTCCTTGACGAAAATACAGCCCCTCTCTGCACCACTGATCTCCAGAACGGCTTTCAGAATCTGCCCAAAAGCTTCGTCCGTGGAAAACTGCTGTCCCCACTGTATTGAACCTCCAGAATACAGTTAATCTTTCGGAGATCGGGATATTCCTCGAACTCCGATGAGGCGAACACGGAGCTCAAATGGGCCAATGACTTCTGCAAATTTTCAGAAGTCGAGGAGATGGTCGGAAAATCGGTGTCCGTCTGCTGGGTGAAAACTACTTCGGCCTGTCCGAAACGAATCTGGTCACCTGCCTGAAGTGTTTTGTGTTCAACTCGGTCATCGTTCACAAAAGTGCCATGGCTGCTCTTCAAGTCAACGATGGCATAATCCCTACTTCTCTTTGATCAACTTGGCGTGGTGTCGAGAGACCGAGCGATTGTTGACGGTTTTGATGTCGTTGTCCGAACTTCTCCCGATCACGACCTCATCGCCTTCGATCGCATAAAGCTGGCTCTCATATCTAAGATAATGCGAAGACATTTCCCCCCTCTTGAGCCTCGATTGTGTCCGGCCCATTACCGCAGAAGCCCGCTCCAAGTGACAACTGGAGCATCGCTACAAGCCCTTTCACAACGTGGAAGGTGGAATGTGGGATGAGGCACGCACTGGTCGAACCAGGGCTACTCGTAGTAGTCCATTCCCAGGTGCGTTATCTGCTCCTCCCCACGCATAAAGCGTAGGGTGTTCTTCAACTTCATGAGTTGAATGAACAGATCATGCTCCGGGTACAGTTCGGGAGGGGTCATCGGACTCTTGAAATAAAAGGAAAGCCATTCCTGAATTCCTGACATCCCAGCTCTTTTAGCCAGATCCAGGAAAAGCACCAGGTCCAGGACCAGGGGCGCTGCCAGGATGCTGTCGCGACAGAGAAAATCAATTTTGATCTGCATCGGATATCCCAGCCAACCGAAGATATCCAGATTATCCCATCCTTCCTTGTTGTCACGGCGGGGAGGATAGTAGTTAATGCGAACCTTGTGATAAAAGTCGCCGTAAAGCTGGGGATAGACTTCCGGCTGTAGAATGTACTCGAGCACCGACAACTTACTCTCTTCCTTGGTTTTGAATGACTCCGGATCATCCAGTACCTCGCCATCTCGATTTCCCAGAATATTGGTTGAAAACCATCCGGACAACCCGAGCAACCGAGCCTTCAAGCCCGGCGCGAGAATGGTTTTCATCAAGGTCTGTCCGGTCTTGAAGTCCTTGCCGCAAATCGGCACCTGGTTGCCTTCGGCTAACTCGAGGAATGCCGGAATATCCACCGTTAGATTAGGCGCGCCGTTGGCAAAAGGAATTCCCAGCTTCAGTGCCGCGTAGGCATAAATCATGCTGGAGGGGATGTTCTCATCATTGCCCTTCATCCCGGCTTCCAAGCTTTCCAGTGATTGGTGAACACCAGAAGGACTGATGAATATTTCGGTGCTGCCACACCAGATCATCACCGTTCGTTCCAGGTCATTATCTTCCTTGAACTGCTCGATATCTTCAATCAATCGCTGGGCCAGTTCCCACTTTGTCTTGTCTTGTTTTACGTGGGTTCCCTGGAGTCTTTTCACGTATCGGGTGTCGAACACGGCTTTCATGGGGCGGATTTTTTCCAGCTCCGGTTTGAGCTGTTTCAACAAATCAGCCTCAAGCACGCCCGCATTCACCGCGGCCGCATAGGCATCTTCGCTGAAAAGATCCCAAGCCCCAAAAACCAGTTGGTCCAGAACCGCCAGAGAAACAAAGTCGGATATCTTCGGAATTTTCTTTTCGGTCCTTTTACCCAGTCGGATCGTTCCCATTTGTGTGAGGGATCCAATGGGGTCACCCAGACCCTTTTTAACCGCTTCCACTCCGGCTATGAAGGTCGTGCTCACCGCTCCCAGGCCAATCAGCAAAACCCCCAGTTTGCCTTTCGGCTCCACCATTCCTCTTCCTTTTTCATTCATCATGATCGTCTCTCTCTCGGACTACTTCCGAGATATCCGCGATGCTCAAGAACAATTGAGAAATATCATGCAGCAATCGCAATCGGTTGTTTCGAAGGCCTTCGTCATCGGTCATCACCAGAACCTTGTCGAAAAACGAATCTACCGTTTCCCTCAAGCCGGCAATCTCCCGGAGGGCCGCCTCATAGTTTCCCTCATTAACGTTTCTTTCGACATCGGGTCGAATCTTCAAATAGGCATCAAGCAGCGCATGTTCTTCGGGATCGGCTAATTTTTCTTTTTGAACCTCGGGTAGATCGATGGGCTGCCGGGCAAGGATATTCTTGGTTCTCCTGTAGGCAATCGCCAGTGCTTCAAAATCGGGCTGATCCTTGATCTCTGCCAATGCCTGCGCTCTTCTAAAGGCATCGGAAACACTCTGCACCTCTACAGCCAGTACCGCGTTGAGTACATCGTAGGCTATTTTTTTCTCCTGGAAGATATGCCGGACTCGTCTCTCCAGAAAATCCATCAGGGTGCCGGTTATCTCCTGCCCTTCCAGTTCCTCCGGAAAGTTTTCCTGCGCCTTCTCCACCAACCACCGCAGACTCCAATCCAGCTTCAGGTCAAACAGGACCTTGATCAAGCCCTGCGCGTGGCGACGAAGAGCAAAAGGGTCACTCGACCCGGTGGGCACAATACCGATGGCAAAACAACCCACGATGGTGTCCAGCTTGTCGGCCACCGACAACAAGGCCCCTAAACGGGACGCGGGGGATTCATCTTCCAGAGAGACCGGCCTGTAATGTTCTCTAATCGCCCGGCACACTTCTTCGGGGTAGCCCTCATCCCGTGCGTACAGCCCGCCCATTATGCCCTGAAGTTCGGGGAATTCACGAACCATATCGGTGGTCAGGTCCCCCTTGCAAAGCAGGGCTGCCGTGTCCAGGTGTTCCTCCTTCTCCAGTTCGGCACAGAGCTTTCGAATCCGTGTTGTCTTGTCATGGTAGGTTCCCAGTTTTTCCTGGAAGACCACGTGATTGAGTTGTTCTACTCGATCCTTCAAAGCCTCTTTCCGGTCGGCCTTCCAAAAAAACGCAGCATCCTCCAACCGCGCCTTGAGCACCTTCTCGTGCCCCTCACGGATTTTCCCATCGGGATCACCCTGAGTGTTAACCACGGTGAGAAAATAGGGATGAATCTTATTATTGTCGTCGATCACCGAGAAATATTTCTGATGGTGACGCATCACTGTAACCAGAACTTCCTGGGGTAACTTCAGAAATTCCTGGTCGAAGCCGCCACAGATGACCGTGGGAAATTCATTGAGATGGACCACCATCTCGACCAAACCGGGATCCGGGAGGACGCCAAGCTGCTCGGGAACGACTCGCTCGATTTCACTGGTAATCTTGGCCTTCCTCTCCTGAGGATCCACCAGGACGTAGTTTTCCCGCAGCCTGTCCACATAGTGGTCGATATCCGAGATCTGGATCACATCCTCTCCCAGAAAGCGATGTCCCCGTGTCGTGTTGCCCGCCTGGATACCCTCGAACTCGAAGGGGAGGGTCTCATCATTGAAAAGTGCTAGATACCAGCGTAATGGACGGATAAAACGAAAACGGCTCTCTCTCCAATACATATTCTTGGGCCAGGTAATGGAGGTCAGGATTTTGGGGAGAATTTCCTGAAGGATCGCCGCTAGCGGCCTCCCTGGAATGGTTTTTCGGTAAGAAACGTAGGTGCCTTTGGCCGTCTCAACGACTTCGATATCTGCAACCGCAACACCTCCTTTCCGGGCAAACCCCTCCAGAGCCCTGGTGGGCTTTTTTTCCTGATCGTAAGCGACCGATTGGCTGGGACCCAGAACCACTTCCTCACGCTTTGCCTGACTGTCCGGCAATCCTTCCAACCGAAAGACAAGGCGACGAGGTGAAGCGTATTTTTGAAGCGCCTCAAAGCTGATCTGGCTTTCTTCAAGAAGCCGTTCACAGCTGCCGCACATCTGATCCAGGGCCCTGGAAATCATATTTTCCGGAATTTCTTCCAATCCCAGTTCAAACAGAAACTTGTTCATATTTCTCTACATAGCGCTCGGCGATCTTCACCGCAAGCGATCGAACCCGGGCAATAATGCCTACTCTCTGTGTCACGCTAATCGCTCCCCGACTGTCCAGCAAATTGAAGGCATGAGAACATTTCAGGCAGTAATCATACGCTGGGAGAACACATTCCGCATCCAGACAGCGATAGCTTTCTCCCTCGTACAGATCAAAGAGCTGAAACAGCAAGTCGGTATCGGCAACTTCGAAGTTATATTTGGAAAACTCGTACTCCTCGTGCTGCTTCACTGCGCCGTAAGTCAGCTTTTCGTTCCAGGGAAGATCAAAGACGCTGCTGGTGTCGGTAATGAAGGTGGCAATCCTTTCAAGACCGTAAGTAATCTCCGCCGAGATCGGCATCAGATCCAACCCTCCGGTTTGCTGAAAATAGGTGAACTGAGTAATTTCCATTCCATCCAGAAGTACCTGCCATCCAATCCCCCAGGCTCCCAGAGTGGGTGCCTCCCAATTGTCCTCTTCAAAGCGCAGATCATGCTCTTCCAAAGGAATCCCTATCGCCCTGAGGCTCTCCAGGTAAACCCCCTGCACATCATCCGGAGAGGGCTTCAAGATTACCTGAAGCTGATAGTGCCGCTGAACACGATTAGGATTCTCTCCGTAACGGCCGTCGGCAGGTCGCCGAGAGGGCTGAACATAAGCCACCTTGTAGGGTTGTGAACCCAGGACCCGAAAGAAGGTTTCAGGATGCATGGTTCCAGCTCCCACTTCGACGTCATAGGGCTGTTGAATGATACATCCGTATTCCATCCAGAATTCAAGTAAGCCGTGAATGATCTCCTGAAAGGTCTCCATTTCTATTTGAGTCCTGCTTCAACCTGGATCATGTTCTGCTGTAATTCTTCACAAACCCGGCTACTTACAAGAGCTGGGTTAAAAACTTCCGACTCTTAAGCCGCTTTTCCAGGTGGTATTCTACCAGCTCACTGCAAAGACTTTCTAACCTTTTGCACTCCGGAGGAGAAAGCTCCACAGTCTGGAGTTCCGAGGCCTGAAGTTTCATCATACCACTGACCTTGAGTGCCAATTCCGGGGTGAGCTTTTGATCCAGGGGAGGCAAAACACCCTCCAGTCTCAAGATCCACAACTCAAAGTATCTCGCCAGGAGCTCGATCGACAGCTCCTGACTTGCCTTTAAAACAGCTAAGCTGAGCCGGAAAAGCAATTCGCTGTCCTCCTCTTCTTTTGAAAATTCCACAAGCAGTTCGGCAAAATAGCTGAAATGGAGATTCACTTCCCAGCTGCGCTGATAGGCCGGGAAAGCCTGGACGATTTCGCAGGTCTTGATGACCGCTAAATCCTGATGTTCCTTGCGAGAGAAGGTGAGCCGCACGTGGGTGAGCGGCTCCAGACTTCCACTGAACCGACTTCTGGCCTTCTGAACTCCATGTGCAACACCTCGTACCTTCCCAAAGTTCCTGGTCAGAAACACCGCAATTTTATGCGATTCAGAGTAAGGATAGGTCCGTAGAGTCAGGGCCTCGGATTGATGGACACTCATCACACAGGAAGATACTGCAACAGAAATGTCGCTAGCCCCAGGAACGATAGGAAACCAACTACATCAGTAAAAGTTGTGACGAAGATACTGGATGCGATAGCAGGGTCCACAGTGAGCTTCTTTAGAATGAGTGGAACCAGAGTTCCGACAACTCCCGCCACCACGATATTGATGGTCATGGCACCTCCCAGAACCAGCCCCAGCATGTAGTTTCCCTTCCACAGATAGGCCACGGTTCCGGCAATGATTCCTATTGCGATTCCGTTGTTGATCCCAACCTTGATCTCCTTCAGGAGAATGCTTTTCCCACTCTCCCAGCTGACTTCCCCAAGGGCCAGACCCCGAACCATGACGGTCAAGGTCTGCGTTCCCGAATTACCGCCCAGTCCAGCCACCACGGGCAAGAAAACGGCCAGAAACGAAAACCGTGCGATGGTCGGCTCATAGATCGCGACCACGGTAGCCGCAAGTAAAGCGGTCGCCAGATTCACAATCAGCCAGGGAAGACGCTTCTTCACTGAGGTCAATGCGGGAGTATGAATGTGATCATCGGCTTCAACACCGGCGAGATAAAAAATATCTTCAGTCGCCTCATCCTTTATGACATCGATGACGTCATCAACGGTAATGGTCCCGACCAATTTATTGGAATCATCCACTACCGGAATGGCAAGCAAATCGTAAAGAGCAACTTGATTTGCCACTTCCTCCTGATCCGTATCGGTGGTAACCGTAATGACATCCGTGGTCATTACCTTGCGCAAAGGGGATGTTGGGGCAACCATCAGAAGCTGACGTAAAGAAACCACTCCCACCAGATGATTGCGCTCATCGACAACATAGAGGTAGAAGACCATTTCAAGCTCCTGGGCAGTCTGAATGGTCTGGATAGCCTCTCCTACCGTCAGTTCCTCATGCAGGGAGAACACGTTCGGTGTCATGATTCGCCCGGCGGTTTCTTCCGGGTAGCCAAGAAGTTCCTGGACCTCGCTGGACTCCTGGCTGTCCATCTGTTCCAAAACTTCCTGTGCTACTTCTTCCGGCAGCGCTGAGATGAAGGCTGCCGCCGCATCGGACTCCATCTCCCGGATCACCCCGCCGATCTCCTCACTCGATCGCTGTAAAAGAAGGGCCAGACCCCATTCCAAACCCAGGACCTTCAATGTTTCAGCGGCCAGCTGTCGGTCACGCTCCATCAGAATGGAAAAGACCGAGCGCTGCTCCCGATCAGTCATTTCGAGCATGATGCTGGAGATGTCCGCCGCACGCAGCTTCGCCAGAAGATTCTTGACATGGCTGTAGGCATTTCGTCGGAGTAATTTCTGCACCGAGCCCGCCATGACATTCACTCTTTGAGTTCGCATATTTTATCCGTTATCAGGGCTGCGAGGCCATGTCCACCTTTTCAGACCCCATTCAAGTGTTGAGGGGACAACTAATTCTAATCGATTTCTAATCGGTTTTGAGCTCTTCGGCTGAGAGCTTTGCTGATCGCAGATGGAACCCGACAAACTGGTGAGCCCTGACAACCAAGCCGGTACACAGATAAACTCCAGCCAGGGCCATCAGCACCTGCTGGGAGTACCAGATCACTCCCGCCACAAGCAGGGCCAGAAGTAGCACGTTCAGATGGGACTTCCCTTTCCCCAGGTTGACCCGTTTCAAAGACGGATAGCGAACGGTGCTGATCATCAGAAACGAAAGCAGATAGGTCACAACGGCAAAACAGATGGTGAAGAGCTGTCCTTCGGGAGGTGTTCCGAACAGGTGAACGGTCGCCGCTACGAACCCGGCAGCCGCAGGAATGGGAAGTCCTGCAAAATGTTTCAAATCCTTCAATTGGATGTTGAAGCGGGCAAGCCGGGTGGCACCGCACATGAGAAAAAAAAAGGCCGAAAAACTGGCAAACTTACCCAACCCGACAAGTCCCCAGGTGTAAATGAGAAGTGCCGGTGCCATTCCAAAGCTGATTACATCTGCAAGGG
>JAPYTY010000048.1 GCA_029942065.1 Acidobacteriota bacterium
CATGAAACAAATTTCAATGAAGTCTTTGTTGGTGCTGGTTCTGTTTACGATGACGGTTTTCCCGGCCCAGGCCCAAATGGGCGGCTCGGGCATGAAAGTCATGACCGATGTCGAGTACGCGAGCGTCGACGGCCACCGGCTTTTGCTCGATTTACATCTTCCTGCCAAGGTGGAAGGTGCCCCACTGCTGATCTGGGTTCATGGCGGTGCCTGGCGGGGTGGCTCGAAGTCAAGGATGCCGCTAGGCGCATTGGTTAAAGACGGCTGGGCCATTGCCAGTGTCGATTATCGCCTGACGCCGGTGGCACGCTTTCCGGCTCAGGTCCATGACATCAAGGCCGCGGTTCGATTTCTTCGTGCCAGGGCCGCCGATTACGGCTTTGACACCGGGAAGATCGCCATCGCAGGAAATTCTGCGGGCGGACATCTGGCAGCCCTGGTGGGTACCAGCAACGGAAACCAGGACCTGGAAGGTTCGGTCGGCGCCTATTTCGGGGTGTCCTCGGATGTGCAGGCGACCGTCAGTTTCTACGGTGCCAGTAATCTGACCACCATACTCGATCAATCCACCCCGTTTGGTCTGGGGGTACGCATCCCCGCGCTGCAACTTCTGCTGGGTGCCCAGCCCGAGGATGAGCCGGAAATCGCCCGTCTGGCCAGCCCCACTTTGCACGTCGATTCTTCCGACCCTCCAATGTTGTTGATTCACGGGGATCAGGATCCTCAGATGCCGATCAGCCAGTCCCATGAGCTGCACGGGCTTTATCAGAAACTGGGTCTTCCGACCGGGTTGGAAGTGATTCATGGAACGGTTCACGGCGGTCCCGAATTCTACGACGAGATTCGTTTGCCGATTGTGAAAGAGTTTCTGAAAAGCCACATCCGGGTGGAATAAAGAGGCGAGCCTTCTCCAACGTCCCAGCCGGGGATGCTAGAAATCGAACTGATAGCTGTACTTGGCGAAAAAGGACCGGCCCAGAGGATCGAAGCGCTCACCCGGGGTGTCATAGGAGTCTTTGTAAACCAGGTACAGGCCGGTTCCCGACGATTCAGTCAGTGCCAGGCGGATGTTGCTGCTGAACTGCTGGGCGCGACTGTTGTACTGAAAGAGTACCTGCACGAAGCGGTAGGGAGTGAACGAGTAGTTGAGGCGAAGACGGCCGATGTTGGTGTTGAACCGTCCCCAATCAGCATCGACATTGGTATTGACGAGGTTGAGCTCGGTCACGAAGTTGGGGCCGGTGCGGAACCCCAGGATGGCGTCGAAGCTTCGAAGCTCCCCCCCGTAAAAGTCGCCGATCGATCCCGCGACGTCGGCAAACACCCGGGCGGAGGGATCCGACCCGAGGGAAAAGCTGTACTGGTTGAACCAGTACTCGCCCTGAGGAATGATGACACCGGGATGGACTTCAAACGGTACTCGCAACAACTCGAAATCCCGGTTCAGGGTAATTGAGGCGCTTCCTCCGTTGCGGAACTGGACCTCGAAGTCGTTGTGGATGCGGACGCTCTCCAGCTCTCCGTCAAAGCCGTAGTACTGCCGGATCCACCAGTGAGGATTCCAGGTTTTCACGAACCCGGCTTCCGGACTCGGGTTGAAGTGGACCCGGAACCAGGGCCTTCGAAATCCCTTGCGGGGCACAAAGCCAATCTCCGGATTGAAGTTCTCCTGAATTTCCAGGTAGGAGGCTTCGACCCGCCACAAAGGGTCCCGATAGCCGGCAAAGACGCTCCCTGCGTAGTCTTCCCCGGATAATTCCGGCGAATGGGTCTTGGCCAGGTAACTCGAAATGATCCAGTTCTCACCCAGTCCGAGCTGAAGATCAGTACCAAAGGTTCGATTGTTTTTGGAACGGAGGACGGGGTCCCCGATGGTCTCCCGGTTGGTGAAGAGGACCCCAACGCTGCTCCGCTTGTGAAATTCTCGGCGAACCCGCCCTACGAAGAAGTTCTGGCCGGCCACCAATCCTTCCTCCTCTCCCGTCTGTATGGAAAGCAGGCCCAGCTGGAAACGGTCGATTTTTCCCGTCAGGCGGGCGCCCACCTGGATGGGTACTTCCTGACCGGATTCGATCCCGATCCGTCTACTGAAGAAGGCGTCCAGGTCCCCGGGTGTCCCGAAGGAGAAGATCCCGGCGTTCTCCAGGAAGAAACCTCTTTTCTCGGGAAAGAACAGGGGGAATCGGGTGAGGTTGATCTGCTCGTCGTCCACTTCCACCTGGGCAAAATCGGTGTTCACCGTGACGTCCAGGGTCAGGGAGGAAGTGAGACCGTACTTGATGTCACCCCCCACCTCGTGCCGGAATTCGGTCTCCGAGACGGTGAAGTCACGTTGCCCTCCTAGCAGCACGTAAGGGGTCACCTTGAAGTTGCGCGAAGAATGAATGTCCAGAGAACTCAGGTCTCCGGCCAGTGACACCCGGTAGATACTGTGGGATTGTGGAATTTCGGCCCAGAAAACCTGTTCATTCTTGCGCCGTATATTGCGCATAAGATTCAGGCCCCAGGTCTGGGGATTCGAGCTGTCCGCGAAGCGAAGGGACTTCAGAGGTATTTTCAGCTCTGTTTCCCAGCCTCGATCAGTGCGGCTGCTGCGCACCTCCCAGGTCGTGTCCCAGTTCAGGTTGACTGCGGCCACGTTGCCCCTCTGGCTTCCCGAAGTGGCCGAGCGGCCGATGCCCGTGCTGGCGACTTCTCCCGCACTCACTCCCTCGTTGAGGATCTGAGCGTCGTACTGGATGCCCACCGGATTGGTCCCGAACAAAAAGCCGTTCTGGCGATCATGATAGGTGTCGATAATAATCAGAATCGAGTCCGAGTCCCCGAGGTCCCCATCCCGCCGACTCTGGGTATCCACGATCTGGTCCGGTTGAGAGTCATAGCAGATAACGCCGATGTAGAGGGAGTCAGCCGTATACAGGATTCGAGCCTCGGTCCTCTCCGAGGCGGGTGATCCTGCCACAGGGAATTGCTGGACGAATTCGCTCGCAACCGCAGCGACCTGCCACGCCGGGTCGTCGACCCGACCGTCCAGCACGGGTGGGCTCTCAACCCTTGAGGCTTTTATCTCCGGCGGTTCAGCCCAGGCCGAAAGAGGCCCAAAGATGAGACCCAGCAAAAAGGTCGTAAAAACACGGACAATAAATTGCGCGCTCAACAGATATACCTCCGACCAGATATTCTCTTGTAAACTGAAACGGTACTCAACCCCTTGCCCTGAAAGCAAGCCATCTTCCCCGGGCCGGAAAGTTTCGATCCGGTCGTGGTCTGCCAGCAGCAATCCAACTCCAGCAAAATTGAGGCTGATTTGAGTTGCTTTCCCAGGGGGGCAAGCTTTAGCATTGAAGGTGTTCCAGGTCACACTCAGGGAAGCGTTTTGGGAGATCCATGATCGGGACAACCATCTGCCGACTCACAATTCTCGAAAAGATGGGTGAAGGCGCAATTTAAGGAGGGAGCACAGGTATGTTATTCGGTCGTGTTAGTTTTCGGTTATTGATAGCGGCCCTGGGTGCAGTTGCGGCTCTGGGTCCAGCCTACGCACAGGAGTCGCCCTTTGTTCCGGTCACCGACCTTGTTCTTGACCATCCGGATCCAGCCGACTGGTTGAGTTGGCGCGGCGATCACAGTGCCAGGGGATACAGTCCCCTGGACCAGGTGAATCGCCAGAATGTCGGAAAGCTGGGTCTGGCCTGGGCCTGGGCCATGGAGGCCGGAACCCAGGAACAGGAGCCCATCGTCTACCAGGGCGTGATGTACCTTCCCCAACCCGGCAATGTGGTCCAAGCTCTAAATGCCAAGACGGGTGAGCTGATCTGGGAGTATCGTCGAGAGTTGCCAAAAGACACCAGCGACGGCGCCACCCGTAATATCGCGATCTATCAGGACAAGATCTTTCTGGGCACCCAGGATGCTTACCTGGTCGCGTTGGATGCGAGAACCGGGAGCGTGGTGTGGGAGACCAAGGTGGCCGACTATCAGCAGCGCGCCCGTTTCTCGGCCGGGCCGATCGCGGCCGATGGCAAGGTTTTTGCCGGCCTGACTTGCAATGTGGGGACTTCGATAGCCTGTTTTTTGACCGCACATGATGCGGCAACCGGGACACTGCTGTGGCGAAGAGAGTCGGTGGCCGGTCCCGGGGACCCCGAAGCACACAACGAGACCTGGAGAGGTGTGCCTTATGAGAATCGCAAGAAGGGCTCCTTCTGGCTGACCGGAAGCTACGATCCCGATCTGAAGTTGCTGTACTGGACCGTTTCCAGTTCCTATCCCTATCCGGAGATCCTCAAGGGAACGGGTGCGGGTGAGGTGCTCTACACCAACTCGCTGCTGGCCCTGGACGCCGAGACCGGCGCCATCCGGTGGTTCTTCCAGATGCAGCCTCGGGACAACTTCGACATGGACCACCAGGATAATCCCATCCTGGCGGATGTGCTGATAGGTGGAACCGAACGAAAGGTCGTCTTCACCCTGGGTAAAACAGGCATCCTGTGGGCTCTCGATCGGGAGACGGGGACCCATCTGTGGAACCGCCAGCTGGTGACCTACCAGAACATCTTCGAGAACATCGATCCGGAGACAGGTGCCATCACCATGAACGAAAAAATCATTCCCAGGGAGGTCAGGACTTCTCAGCTGGTCTGCCCGGGAATGCGGGGTGGAAAGCTGTGGCAGACCGACGCCTACAATCCTTTGACCAACACTCTTTACAGCCCGGTCAGCAACGAATGCATCGTCTTTGAGATCCTGCCGCTGGAGGTCAGCGTCTCGGGACTCAATTACGGTCAAATCGAGCATATGGAGGGCTCCGGCGGTCAAGTGGGGAGGTTGGCTGCGGTTTCGGCTTCCACAGGTGAACTGCTTTGGACCTATGATCAACGCGCCGCCATCGGCTCGATTCTCACAACAGCCGGTGAACTGGTTTTTGCCGGTGACCTCTATCGGTATTTCAGGGCCTTTGACGCCGAGACCGGCAGGGTGCTTTGGGAACTTCCGCTCAACGGCCCTGTTACGGGCTATCCAATCAGCTACGCCGTGGATGGGAAGCAATACGTGGCGGTTGGGGTGGGCGAAGGAACGGGTGGGCAGCGCCATCTGGCCCTGTTGTACCCCGAGTTGAAAACTCCTGTCGCAAGCAACGTTTTGATGGTTTTCGCGCTGGGGGAGTAGGTTCGTACTCCATTGTTGAAGTTCCAACTTGATCGGCAGTCCCCGGGAGCTTTGCCTTGCTGGCCAAAAAGGAACTGGAGTATTCTGCTCGTCAGAAACCGAGAGTTCGATCAAAACCAAAGGAGCACAGCATGGCCATCAGTCGTCGGACCTTCTTAACCGGAGCCGGACTCACGCTGGCCGTGGTGGCCACACCGGTAGGGCTGCGATTTTTTGCGGGGCCCAGGCCGGATGCCATGGCCGAGGGCTTGAGTCCCAGCCTCTGGGTGAAAATCACACCGGACAACCAGGTGACGGTGGTCCTGTGCAAATCGGAAATGGGCCAGGGCATTCATACCGCATTGCCCATGATCGTCGCGGATGAGCTGGACGCGGACTGGGATCAGATCCGAATCGAGAAGGCTCCGGTGCGTGAAGAGTACGACGATCCGGAAGCTCAGCAAGGTCACGTGACCTATGGCAGCACCAGTGTGCGACACTTCTATGCACCTCTTCGAAAGGCCGGTGCCGCCGGCCGAGAGATGCTGGTCGAGGCAGCGGCACAAAACTGGGAGGTGGCCGTTACTGAGTGTGAGACCTCTCTCGGTCAGGTTCATCACCGGGCGAGCGGGCGGGTGCTTTCCTACGGTGAGCTGTGTGAAGCGGCAGGCCGTCTTCCCATTCCCGAGAATCCGAGGCTGAAGGACAAAAGTGAATTCACGCTGCTGGGAACCAGTGTGCCGCGCCTGGACATTCCGGACAAAGTCAACGGACGGGCCGTTTTCGGCATCGACACCTTCGTGCCGGAGATGTTCTATGGAGTGGTGGCTCACCCCCCGGCCTACGGGGCCAAGCTCATCTCCTATGATGAGGCGGCCGCAATGAAGATCCCAGGCGTCCATTTCGTGGGAGAAATCGAGCGGGGCATCGGAATCTGTGCCGATACGCTAGAGGATGCCTGGAAGGGGAGGGAAGCCCTCAACGCCAGGTGGGACCCGGGCCTTCAGCCCGAGCTGAATGACGAACTGCTTGAGAGTATTTACCAGGAGAGCCTGGACCGCAAGGGCGTCTCGGCCCGGGATGACGGCGATGTCGAGGGTGCCTTGGGCGAAGCCCACACCCGGGTTCAGGCCGAGTATTTTCTGCCCTATCTGGCTCACGCCACCATGGAGCCCATGAACTGCACCGCGCATGTCCTTCCCGATCGATGCGACATCTGGGTGGGGACCCAGGGTCAGACCAACACGCTTCAAAAAGCAGCCCAGATGACGGGACTGGATCCCAAGCAGATCTTTGTCCATACCACCTATCTGGGAGGCGGCTTCGGACGCCGGGGCTGGACGGAATTCGTTGAAGAAGCGCTGGAGCTGTCGATGGCCACGGGCCGGGCAGTCAAGTTGATCTGGACCCGGGAAGAGGACATGCAATACGATTCTTACCGTCCTGCCAACTCCAGCCGGATCGTGGGGGCACTGGACGAGCATGGCCGGCTGGTTGCCTGGTCTCACAAGATCGCTGCTTCCCCGATTATTGCCGAGGTCCTGTCCCGGGTAATGAACAGTGCTCTGCTTCTGGGCATCATTGGTTTTTTCAACCGGGTCGATTCTCCTGCCGTCGAAGGAATCGTGGACATGCAGTACGACATCCCCAATGTGTCGGTGGATTACGTCCGGGTGGACACGCCGATCCCGGTAATTTTTTGGCGCTCGGTGGGGAACTCTCATAATGCCTTTACGGTGGAGAGCTTCATGGATGAGCTGGCTCATGCCGCCGGGAAGGATCCGGTGGAGTTTCGCCTGCAGCATTTGAAGCATAATCCGCGAGCCCATCAGGTGGTGGAGGTGGTGGCCGAGAAATCGGGCTGGGGAACTCCCGTGCCGGAAGGACGGGCTCGAGGCATTGCCTCACATCACTCCTTCGGGAGTTACGTGGCCCAGGTCGCTGAGGTGAGTGTCGACCAGCAAACGGGAGTCATCAAGGTCCACCGGGTCGTTTGTGTGGTGGACTGCGGTCCCACCGTCAACAGCGACACCGTTCGAGCCCAGATGGAAGGCGCTCTTACCATGGGTCTCAGCGCGGCTTTGAAAGAGCGCGTGAAGGTGGCCGACGGGGGAGTTCGATCCGCCAACTTTCTGGACTATCCGCTGCTGCGCATGAGCGAGGCTCCCGAGCAGATCGACGTGCACATCGTGGAAAGCGACGGTGAGATTGGTGGAGCCGGCGAACCGGGTCTGCCGCCGGTGGCTCCCGCGGTGGCCAACGCGGTCTTTGCGCTCACGGGAACTCGAATCAGGCGATTGCCGCTGACACCGGAAACGGTCAAGGCAGCACTTTCAAACTCCTAGCCCGATTGATGCATCATCCGGGCTAGGCCCAGGTCAGTGCCCCCGTCGTTTTATGTTTTTTTGTGATCCCACTTTAAATTGCCTTCTATTTATTCCGGCCTTATTATTGAGGGAAGTTTTCCGATCAAAATTCAGAGGAGGAATATTACCTCATGAGTAGAAAAAGACCTTTTACGAACTTGTGTTTGACGAGTCTGGTGCTGATGGTGGGACTCTTCATGCGGGTTTCTCCAGCCCAGGACCTGTCCTCGGAAGTGCCTCCGGAAGTGCTTGGCTACGCCGATACGGTTTTGTACAACGGCCAGGTGCTGACCATGGATCGAGATCAGCCTCCCATCAACGTTACCCAGGCCATCGCCGTTCGGGAGGGCCGGGTACTGGCAGTCGGGGACAGCGACCGGATTCTCAGGATGGCTGGTCCCGACACCGTGAGAGTGGACCTGGAGGGTCGGGCAGTCATCCCTGGTGTTATCGACACCCATTCCCATCCCAATCGATATGCCCTGTCGCACTATCGACAGGAGTACAACCTCGCCCTGGTTCAGTCGCTGCTCGAGCAGGGTGTCCGGTATGTGAACGTCAGGTGGGAGTCCAAAGAGACCGCCTTATCCGATTTCAAGAGAGTGGCGGAAAACGTCTCTCCCGATGAGTTAATCTACACCACCTTTCGGGGGAACGAGACGTCACTGGCACTCACCCGATACGATCTGGACGAAGTGGCACCCGACAACCGGCTGTACGTCATGATTGGAAGTGCCACCCAGGGAATCGCCAACTCAAGGATGCTGGACAAGATTCTGGCGATGTACGGCGACCGGATCCCTGGAATCCTCAAAGATGAAAACGGAGTCCCCAACGGTCAGATTTTTGGAGCAGCCGGCACGGTGATCGATCAGGAGGTGGTCCCGCGGGTCACCCCCGAGGTTCTGGCGCCTTTTTTGAAGAAAGAACTGGACGAATGGGTGGCCATAGGAGTCACCACCTTGTCCACTCGTCTCAAGGGAAATGAATTGACCGCTTACGGGCTGCTGGATCGGGCCGGTGAGTTGCCGCTCAGGCTGGGGTATTCACATGAAATCGGACGCAGCAACCCTTTTCTTGAAAGGGCTCTGAAGCGCTTCGGAAATCTGCAGGGACACGGAACCGAGTGGCTGTGGATGATCGGTATCTCGATCGGGAAACCCGATGGGGATGGGCCCGGCAGTCGTGGAAACGTCTGTGCGACACCGCCGAAAAAGGTGATGCTGCCCGGCGACATCTACCCGGAGGGACTTTGTGAATGGGATATGCCGGGTGAGCCCGGTGCCGATGCCGTGCTGGTGACCAATCGATATGGGTACAGGGTTTCCGGCGTGCATACCTTTGGAGACAAAGGTTATTTGATGATGCTCGACGCCTATGACCAGGCCAACCAGGAGGACTCGATTCTGGGTAGAAGCTTCGGGCTGGATCACGGCATGATGATCAGTCCGGAGATCGTCCAGCAGTCGGCCAACCTGGATGTCACCTGGAGCCTACAACCTCCCATGTTTTATTCCACCTACGCTGCCGGTGTGAGTCGTGTATATGGCGAGGAATACGCCCATCGATGGATGCTTCCGGTTAGAAGCTTGATCGATGCGGGTGCCAAAGTCAGTTATGGGGCGGACACTCATGATGACCCGCAGAGGCAGCCCATGTTCAGCCTGGAGGTGCTGGTGACACGAAAGGTAATGGACGGTCGTGTCTTTGGATCTCGAGAGGCCCTGGATCGTGCCTCCGCCCTGCTCATGCTGACCCGCTGGGGTGCGGGATATGTTCTGCGGGATCAGGAACTGGGTTCTCTGGAGCCGGGTAAGCTGGCGGATCTGGTGGTCCTGGATGGAAACCCGTTGGACCCGGGGATAGCCGATGAGAACCTGTCTGAAATAAAAGTTTTGGCGACCATCATCGGGGGAGAGGTTGCCTACGATCCGGACAACCTGGTGCGGTGAAAGGGAGGTTTTGCCAAAGAAAAATTGTAAGGGCGCACAGACCAGGCCCTCTCAAGTCGTGCCGCGATCCTGAATGATGGAGCTTCTGGTTTTTCGACCCAATGTGTCCGGGCGGGGTGAAAATTTCCAGAAAAATGAGCCCTTTTTAGACCTGAGAACTGAATACGCCTATTCGAAACGAGAAGCCGCCTTTTTGTAGGCTTCTTTGAGTTCGTCGATTGCGGAATCGATGCCCAGAGCGATGTCCCCCCAGCCCGCGGCACCGGCAGATTTCATCTGATCCATTTTTTTCTGAACCTGATCCGCCTTTTTCTGAAGCTCCTTGATCGTGGCTTCAAGCTCTTTGCGGGTGTCGGCACCGGCACGGCGGGCCTTCATCTCCAGCACTGCGACCTGGCGACCCAACTCGACCATCTTTTCTTCCAGTTTACTTCCTTTCGGTTTCGCCCTGGAAGCACCTTTTTTCCTGGCCTTCTTGACAGTCTTTTTCTTTTTAATGTTTTTCTTTTCCAATTTTTTCCTCCTTCCGTACCATGGTTCCAACCCAGATCTTTTTTGTGGCGGGTCAGCGCCTGGCATCAACCGTTTTTCGCCTGCGTCCCACGGGTTCGATTCCTTGAATGAAATTTTCCGGGGCGCCTGTATGTTTCTAGAATACCGGGTTTTCAGGGTAGATTGTCTCAAGTTTTCGTTTCTGCAGCCAATTCCGTTTCTCCAACAGGTTCTGATATCATCCAGAAGCAGGGTGGGTGCAATTCGGGGTTTCCCAAAAGTTTCCGGGGTGCTGGGCGAGATCGACAGGCCAGGGAAAAAAAATTCATCAAGCCAGCACTTCTCAGATAACCTTATCCGGCAGAATGAATCGAATGGGCGATTTTTATCACGAGAGCACGGCGTGACCGTTGGAGTTTTCGATCTTCTGCGGCCCGAGTCCCTGGCTGAGGCAAGCGAACTGCTTCTCAAGTACGGGGATGAGGCACGGCCGATCGCTGGTGGCACGACACTGGTCATCCTGATGAAACAGCGGCTTCTCCATTTTCCCTACCTGGTGGACCTGCAGGGAATTGCCGGCCTCGATCAAATCTCACAGGAAAACGGTTGTGTCACGATCGGAGCCATGGCGACTCATCGTTCGGTCGAGCGCTCTGAGATCGTTCGAGAGTCGGTGCCGGTTTTGGCCGAGGCATTCAGCAAGGTTGGAAACGTTCGAGTTCGGGAGACGGCCTCGGTTGGCGGCAATCTGGCACACGCCGATTATCGTCTTGACCCGCCGCCTGCGTTCCTTATCCTGTGTGCCGACGTCATTGTCTACGGGCCGAATGGAACCCGGACTCTCCCCCTCAAAGATCTTTACCTGGGAACCTATGAGACCGTTCTGGAGCCGGGCGAGATCCTGGTTGAGGTCAAGATTCCGGTCATGCCCGGGGGGAGCCGGGCGGCCTACTTGAAATATCGATCGCTTGCGGCCAACGACTGGCCCTGTCTCGGAGTGGCGGCCTTCCTCTCCCGAAC
>JAPYTY010000049.1 GCA_029942065.1 Acidobacteriota bacterium
GGGGAAAGCACATGAGGCCATCTCGGAAGTCCATACCGGGGACATCTGTGCCGTGCTCAAACTCAAGGAAACCAATACGGGAGACACTCTGGCGGAGCGAGCGTTTGAAGGGCCTTTCAAGAGGGTGGAGTTCCCTGAGCAGGCCATCAGCTTTGCTATCGAGCCCAAATCGCGGGGCGACGAAGACAAGATGAGCCATGCCATCGCGCGTCTGCTTGAAGAAGATCCTTCTCTGAGCTTTCGAAGAGATTCCGGGACCAAGGAATTTCTGTTAGCTGGAAGTGGGCAGCTTCACGTTGAGGTGGCAGTGGGTAAGTTGAAGAAAAAGTTTGGTGTTGAAGTGTTGCTCAGGACTCCGAAGGTGGCGTATCGGGAAACCATTACCGGAAGGGCGGATGTGCAGGGGAAACACAAGAAACAGACCGGTGGGCACGGTCAGTACGGTGATTGCAAGATCAAGGTGGAGCCTCGGGAGCGGGATGCTGGATTTGAGTTCGTCGATGAGATCTTCGGCGGATCGATTCCCAGAAACTACATTCCCGCCGTGGAGAAGGGAATCGTTGAATCTGCCGAGAAGGGATATCTGGCAGGTTTCCCGGTGGTGGATTTCAAGGTCGTGCTGTATGACGGAAGTTATCACGATGTGGACTCCTCGGACATGGCCTTCAAGTTAGCCGGTTCGATGGCATTCAAAAAGGCCATGGAACGAGCCAAGCCGGTGCTTCTCGAGCCCATCATGAATGTTGAGGTTTATGTCCCGGAGGACAGTGCAGGAGATATTATTGGCGATTTGAATAGCCGGCGGGGACGAATCCTTGGGATGGATGTGAAGGGACACAACCAGGTGATAGGCGCCCAGGTTCCGATGGCCGAAATGTTGAATTATGCCCCTACGCTCACTTCGTTGACGGGAGGGAGAGGGAACTTCCATATGGATCAATCCCACTATGACATCGTCCCGTCCCAGCTGGTCGAGCGCATCATCGAGAAAACCCAGGCTGACAAAGAGGCCAAGATCGACTGATGGTGCCGGGCTTTCAAGGTACAAACACACGGCCGTAGCGAGCAGACGTCATGTTCCCACGACTTTTAGAACTTGGCCCCATCACGCTGCATACCTATGGTCTGCTTCTGGCCACAGCCTATCTCACATCAATAATGCTGGCGTCGCGTTTGGCTGCAAAAGAGGGTGTGTCGGCCGATCGTGTCTGGGACCTGGGACTGGTGGTCATCATCTCTGCCCTGGCCGGGGCCAAACTGCTGCTGGTGCTCACTGATCTGGGAGGTTATTGGGCTCAGCCTTCGCGGTTGGTGTCGGTGGAGTTCTGGCAGGCCGGGGGTGTTTACTACGGGGGTTTCATCGGGGCTGTAGCGGGAGCCGCCCTGTGGGTGTCAAGATCCCCGAATCTCAGGTTCTGGACCATCGCTGATGGGGCCGCGCCGGCCATCGCTCTGGGACAGTCGATTGGACGGTTGGGCTGTTTTGCAGCAGGGTGTGATTATGGGACGGCAACGACTTTGCCGTGGGCAGTGACCTTTACCAGCGAATATGCCCACCAGCACATCGGTGTTCCCCTCAATGTGGCCCTTCACCCCACTCAATTATATGAGTCGGGAACAACTTTCCTGATCTTCTGGATCCTACTCGGGATCTACAAGAAAAGACGCTTCACCGGCCAGGTCTTTTTTTCCTATCTGCTGCTTTACGGGGCGACCCGTTTTGGGCTGGAATTTTTCCGAGGGGACCTGGGTCGGGGATTCGTTTTCGGAGGACTGCTGTCCACCTCACAGTTCATTAGCCTGCTGATCGTGCCTGTAGGGATCGCGGGTCTCATCTATTTTTACAATCGCCCCCAGGTAGCTTCCCGGCGTGTCTGAGCGGATCACTGTGACGGTCGACTTAGGCGAGTCGGGCCATCGACTCGACCTTTTTCTCTCCCACAAGTTCGAGCGGTTCAGTCGCAGTGTTCTCCAGCGGTGGATTGATTTCGGTCATGTCACAGTCCAGGGAAAAAAGAGCAAATCCAATCATAAGGTCCGTTCGGGAGAGGAAATCGTGATTGTTCCTCCACCTCCCGAACCTGTTCGACTGGTTCCCGAGGCGATTCCATTCACGATCGTCCATGAAGACGACACCCTGGTGGTGGTCGACAAGCCGGCCGGTTTGGTGGTTCATCCCGGGACCGGCAATCGACAGGGTACGCTGGCCAACGCGCTGCTTCATCATTTTCAGTCGATCAGTCGGAGTGAGACCATCCGCCCAGGGATCGTTCATCGGCTGGATAAGGCGACCTCCGGGCTCATGGTGGTGGCCAAAAATGACCAGGCCCATGAATTTTTGGCCCAGCAGTTCAAGACCCGGCAGGTTCAGAAACGCTATTTGGCGCTGGTCTATGGGTGCGTCAAGGAAGCGGAAGGGATCATCGATGTGTCGCTGGGGAGGGATCCTTTCGTCCGCACCAAGATATCAACTCGCAGTCGACGTGCCCGCAAAGCCCTCACTCGCTACGAGACGATACGCAACTATCGAGATTTCAGCTACCTTCGCATCTATCCCCACACGGGGAGAACGCATCAGATTCGCGTTCACTTTCAGCATCTGGGGCATCCGGTTGTAGGGGATGAGACGTATGGCGGGAAGGCGATTCAACGGGTTCAGGATCCGGAACTGGCCGAGTTCATCCAGGCTCTCAACCGGTACTTTCTTCATGCCGAGTCTCTGGCCTTTGTTCACCCGGACACGGGAGAGAAGGTGTCTTTTGAGATACCGCTCCCGGAGGAACTTGCCGAGCTCCTGCATGTTTTGAAATAATAGGGAGCAATGAGGGCCTTTAACCCGACGCTGCTGGTCACCTTTCCGCTCTTGGTCTTTGTGGCGGTTCTGCCGCCTCAGGATGCTGAGGCGGAGCAGGACGTCCCTTTCAGAGTCGAGGTGGATGCCGTCAACGTGTTAACGACGGTTCACGATAAGGACACCCGCAAGTTCGTGACCGATCTTACCAAGGATGATTTCGAGGTTTACGAAGACGGGGTCCTTCAGTCTATAACCAATTTCACCCAGCAAATTGACCTTCCGTTGACGATTGGACTCTGTATGGATACGAGTTCAAGTGTCCGACTCAAGCTGGCCTTTGAAAAGGAAGCTGCGGTGGACTTTCTCTATACCGTGATGCGTCCATTTGACCGGGTGGCACTGGTCGAGTTCGATACGGGAGTGACGCTGATCCACGACTTCACCTCCAATCCCAATCTGCTGGTCCGGGAAATCGAGCAGTTGAAGGCGGGCGGTGGGACCTCACTTTATGATGCGATCTATCTGGTTTCAGAACAGAAGATGATCAATCAACCCGGTCGCAAAACGGTGGTCATTCTCTCTGATGGTGCCGATCTCACCAGCAAACACACGTTTGAAGAGACTCTGCGCATGGCCTACCAGGCGGAGGTCACCATCTATGCCATCAGCACCACACGGTTTGGAGCAGACGTCGATCATGAAGGAGACAACGCGCTCAAACAGTTGGCTGAAAGTACCGGGGGCCGGGTCTTTTTCCCCTATTCCACCAGTCAGCTCACGGAGGCCTTCCAGGAAGTCGATCAAGAACTGCGCAGTCAGTACAACCTTACCTATGTGCCCACCAACAAGAGGAAGAACAGCGAGTTCCGGGAAATCAAAATCAAGGTATCTCGTGATTCCGTGAATATTCGCCACCGAAGGGGCTACTTTGCTCCGGGAGAGGATAGTTCGGGTCTTTTCAATGGCGGGTTCTGGGCAGTGATCCGGGCTTTTTTGGACCATGCCTGGACCATTTCCTGATATTCCCCAGCTTCAGCCCACTTCTTGCGATTGGTGAATGCACTGGCCAGAATGCGGGCTTTTTCGGCAATCTGACGGGCCGTCCAGTCCGCTTGCTGAGGCGTGAGATCTCCGGAAGAGTAGGTTTTGATCATGGCCTGGACCCGATACCGATCCAGGCCCCACAAGCTCCGGGATAGCTGGTCCGCGTGTCCCCCGATTTTGACGATCAGGGGTTCCTCCAGAAAAAGGATAGGGTGGCGGGAGGAGATCCTCAGCCACATCTCATAGTCTTCGCATACGGGAAGACTCACATCGAAAAAGCCGACTTGCTGGAAAACGCTTCGGTGAAGCATGATCGAACTGGGGCTGATAATGCACAGTGGCAGGCAGCGGTGATAGATCCATCCCCTGTACTTGCGGTGAATCTTTTTGGGATTGACCCTCCGGCCTTTTCGAATCCAGGTTTCATCGGTATAAACGACCCGATACTGGGGATGGCGCTCCAGCACCTCCAGTTGCCTCTGCAGCTTGGTCGGTTCCCATTGGTCGTCGCTGTCCAAAAAGCTGATCCAGGGGAAGTGGGAGAGTTGAATGCCGGTGTTTCGGGCACAACTCACTCCCTGGTTTCGCTGGTACAGGTAATAAATACGCGGATCATCGAACTTGCGGAGGGTTTTCCAGCTATCATCATCGGAGCCGTCATCCACCACCAGTAATTCCCATTCCTTGAAAGTCTGGTTCACCACCGACTCGACGGCCTGTTCCAGAAACGAGTGTCGGTTAAAGGTTGGAAGAACGATGCTGACCAAGAAGGGTTAGCTTGCGCCTCTGTCGAAGTGGACCACGCCGGTAGGGAACTTCTTTTTCTTACGACGGCTGAACTTGTTCTTGTACATCGCCTGATCAACTACCATCATAGATGATACTAAATATGGTAGGTGAAGTTCCAGATTCAACCCCAAAATAATAGGTTGTTTAGGCGAACTAATACAGCACCTAAACAAGAAGGCACACCCTTAATAATAGGCGCGCAAGCAGTAGTGGCTCTCCAGATCTTCGAATATGCGCAAAGGTGGTCCTGGTAGGCTAGATTCTCTCTCTAGCCTACTCATGAGGACTTAGTCACCCCAATAAACAATAGAAAGACATCATTTTCTCCTTCTTTTTATTCAAATCCGTCTAAAAACACTCCGCTCCTTCGGTTCGAAATCTTGCAGAGCCGGTCGATGAGTTTGAGAAAGGGAGGGACCAGTGGAGTGGCGCCGAGTCTGCCCCCGGTGCCGCTGCAGGCTAATGGTGCGCCGAACCATGCGAATGTTTCCTCCCACGTCGCTCTCACCAAGCAGATCGTGAATATCGCTGACATCTACAAGGCTGAAGGCTTCGACTTCAGCGGAGCCCAGAGCTACGATTCCTCGATCGGCTATCGGACCAAGTCGATGCTGGTGATTCCCATGAAGGATCATGAGTCCGAGGTGATCGGAGTCCTGCAGCTGGTCAATGCCATGGATCCGGATACCAAGGATATGATGCCCTTTAATCCCGACCGGATAGACTCGGTCGCTTCCTTGGCTTCACAGGCCGCGGTGGCCTTGACCAATCGGCACCTGATCGAGGATCTCACCGACGCCAAGCAGCGAATTGAAGAGGCACATCTGGATACCGTCCAGCGGCTGGCCATCGTGGCCGAATACAAGGACGAGGATACGGCCATTCACATCAAACGCATGAGCCGGTACTGTGCCGTCCTGGCCCGCGGGCTCAAACTGTCTCGCAAGCAGGTGGAGATCGTGCTTCATGCCAGCCCCATGCATGACGTGGGGAAGATCGGCATTCCAGATGCTGTGCTGTGTAAGCCGGGCAAGCTCAATGAGGAGGAGTGGGAAATCATGAAATAGCACCCCATCATGGGGGCGCAGATCCTCAGCGGATCGGAGTCGGAGCTTCTTCAAGCAGGCCAGGCAATCGCCCTGACCCACCACGAGAAATGGGACGGCAGTGGATACCCGAACGGGCTGGAAAAAGAAGATATTCCCCTGCTGGGACGTGTTTGTGCGGTAGCCGACGTCTTTGATGCACTCACCAGCAAAAGGCCTTATAAGGAGGCCTTTTCCGATGAGAAGGCCTTCGAGATTCTCAACCAAGGCAGGGAGAGCCACTTCGACACTCATATATTGGATGTGTTTTTTGAGTGCCGGGATGAAATCCTGGCGATCAAAGAAGCCTTTGGCCAGGAAAACTGAGCCTCTCCGTCACCCGAACCCATGCTGAACCGGGCCAGCCGATTCCGGCTAGGACAGGGTGATGACAATCTGGTCGACCGGGCACCCCGAGATCAACAGGGAAACAATCCCGCAGAAAGTCAGGAACACGATCGTCATGGATGGATTCTTCGGTAGATGCCTATGCGCGAAAGCCATACTTCGTTGCCTGGGTCAACCGCACGTTTTGTGCCAGAATCAGGCCCGGCCGGAAAAGGATGGCATAAGCATGCTAGGAGTCGCCAGTTATGGAGATTCAGAGGTTTGGGAACAGTTCTCAATGGTTCGGGAGCCTGTCTACGGTCGTTAACAAAATAGGTGGAAAATCAAGGCCCGGATCCATTTCGGGCTGAATCCATTAACTGTCCTGATCCGCTTGAGAAACGAGGCATTAAATGGCTGAGAGACCCTCGTCTCAGGTAAAATGGTTACGATGACCGAAGAAAATCGAAGAGGATTCAGGCGACTTCGTCTCCCGTTCAAGGGAAAAGCCACTTTCAGCAGTCACGGTGAGAAGGTAGTGGAGACAAAGGATATCAGTGCGGGGTCCGCTTATATTGTTGTGGATACCTTGTTGAGCATTGGTGAAGAGGTGAAGCTGGCGATGCAATGGCCTTCCGAGAGTGAAGATCCGGTGGTAGTGCTGGATGCTGAGGGTACGGTTTTCAGGATCGAAAAGTTATCCGAAACTGCCTGGGGGTGTGTGATTAAGTTTGAGGAAGTTCCCGACCTGGCCTGGGAAAAGTAGCCTGCCAGAACCTTGAGCCGTGCAGGAGATCGTGGTGGTTCCGTTGAGCGCCCGGGGAGATTTCCCTCCTGATTGTCCAGGACCAACCGGACCCCCTTGTGAAATTCCCGTCAGGACCTACCGGTCCTACCGTTTGATCCGGAAAGTGTCGATACACTGGATGTCTGGATAAAACGGACATAATTTGCACCACGGGGGCAGGTTATGAGACTCCTCCGTTGCGCTACGAGCTCACCTGAGGCATGGGGCAAAAAAAGGGTCTGACCCTGACGTGAGATATGGATCCCAGAGGCACCACCCACCCCTGTTTACCCGCACCGACCCCTGGTTCTGCCCCTCACCATATGGTTCCTTGACTTCTTTTTCCCCTGCTAATAACATTCGGGGCGAAAACGGACGACCTTATTCACGGAGCATGATGGATTACAAAAAGCTGGAAGACAAAGCCAAGTGGTTGAGGAAGACGCTGTTTGAAATGTTTGTTTCCACTGAACAGGGTCATCCAGGATCCGTCTTCTCTCAGGTGGATATCCTGACGGCTCTTTTTTACGGAAATGTCATCCGCTACACGCCCGGCAACCCTGGTGATCCCAACCGGGACAAGATCATTATCAGCAAGGGACACGCGACGATGGGGCTTTACCCCATTTTTTGCGATCTCGAGTACTTTCCTGAAGCGGAACTGGATCAGTTTGGTACCCCCGAAGGGATGCTGCGAATTTTTGGGAATATCAGCATTCCCGGAATAGACGCCACCTCCGGATCGCTGGGACATGGACCGGGAATCGCGGCCGGGTTTGCCCTGATTGCAAAGAAAGAACAACGGGATCAAAGAGCCTTCGTCGTGCTGAGTGAGGGGGAGCAGTATGAGGGGTCGGTCTGGGAAAGTGCCCTGTTTGCCGCTCATCATGAACTGGACAATTTGATTGTTATTTTGGACCGTAATCGAAAGATCATTCTGGGGGATACCGAGGATTTGCTGCCTCTGGACCCGGTAGAAAAAAAGTGGGAAGCATTCGGATGGAAAACTGTCACCGTGGATGGGCATTCTTTCGAAAGCTTGATGGGAGGATTCTCGGAAATTGGCAAGGAACCCGGCAAGCCCCTGCTGATCATGGCCAATACGGTAAAAGGAAAAGGTGTTTCCTTCATGGAACATCAACCTGAATGGCATTACTGGCAGGGAGTGGATGAAGGCCAGTTGACGCAAGCCAGAAAAGAACTTGCGCTGTAACCCCTGATTTAGAGGCAACTGTGAGTAAAAGTTTTCAAAGAGACGCTTTTATTGAAGAAATCCGGGCCGCCGCTGAAAAAGATTCCGATATCTATTTCATCAGCGCGGACTTTGGTGCACCGGCACTTGATCGGTTTCGCGATGAATTGCCCAACCAGTTCATTCATTCCGGTATTTCCGAGCAACACATGATCGACATGGCGGCCGGAATCGCCCTGGAGGGTAAGAAGGTTTACGTCTATGCGATGGCACCGTTTATCAGTCTGAGATGTCTGGAACAGATCAAATGCTCGATTGCCTTGATGAACCAACCCGTCACGGTTCTGGTCGTGGGCGTGGGCCTTGGTTATGCGGATGCGGGTCCGACGCACTATACCACCGAAGATATCGCCTGTCTCCGCACCATGATTGGAGCTGAAATTTTCTCTCCTTGTGATGACGAGTCGACTCGTGAAATCGCCCGGTTGACCTATACTGAACCTTCTTTCCGCATGATTCGAATGGAGCGTCATCCACTCCGCACCATTTATACCGGCGGTTTTTCCAGTGAAAATCTGCAAAGCGGGTTTGTGGAACTGGTAGAGGGTACTTCCGTGTGCCTGCTGTCCTACGGTAATTCTCTTCATCGTACCCTGGAGGCGCAAAAGGAACTGGAAAAGGGTGGCATCAAGGCAGGTGTGGTGGATGTTTTCCGCACCGCTCCGGTCAGCCACGGCCTCCTCGCTGTGATGGAAAAGTACGACAGTGTGGTCACCGTTGAAGAGCAGTGTTTGGCCGGCGGATTCGGCAGTATCATCCTGGAGCTGCTTGCCGATAACCGTGTATTGAAACCCGTTTATCGCATCGGTCTCGAGGAACGCTATTATTTCATGAATGGGGGAAGAAAGTATTTATTGGATCGATTCGGCTTGAGTGTCGAAGCCATCTGTGAGGCGGTCAAACAAGCCAGCCTAACCCAACAAGACAGTTTGCCACACTGAGTTAGTAAAGTATTAGCACACAATCTGACCAGTAAAAGGGTCCAAACACTGCCTCACACGCTATTATTTGGGGGCTAGCCCCTTGCGAGCGTACCCTCAAGGATCCAAAAAGCGATGCATGCAACTAGGTAGAGCATAGCTGCCGCCAGCAACACAACGTTGAAACCGAAGAACTGTGCGATCATGATAGTGATCGTCGAGCCCAAGACCGTGAAGCCAGAGTTGATAGCCCATGCCCATGGCACCATGGAAGGATCCCGAAACCCAACCAGCCTGAGACCTGACGGGAAATACATTCCCAGACAAATTCCGATGGGGCTCACTAGTGCGACACACACTGCCACCCTCTCGTAAAAAGACAGCACCACTGCGCCGTTTAATATCTCGGTGCCATAGAGCATGGCAAAAAGCAGGTAGATGGTCACACAAAACGAAATGCCCAAGACTAAGTGTCTTGCCGATGTCGTCATTTTACGCAACGTAGGAAGCAAGAAGCTACCCACACCCGAGAAGACGAGCAGAGAAGTAAGCGTGACAGTTATTGCGTAAATGGGGCTTCCAAGCAGGAGTGTGAATCTCTGCATGAGGGTAATTTCGACTAAGATGAACCCAGCTCCAAGGCAGGAAAAATATATGATAAACGGTACCAGGGCCCGATTAGGTAACAACGTAAGGGCTCTTCGTTTGAAGAGTCGGAGGGGAAGGTAAATAAACGCCAAGATAAAGAAAAGGCATTCAATGACAATTGAAACTTGCACCAAGAATGCCGGCTCCCCATGGGCAGGATGTGAGGCGTGAATTCTGGGTAGGAGTCTGAACCTGTAGTACTTGTAAAAGAAAGGGCTGTCGTCCCGAACGACCGAAATGTCTGCCCAGTAGGCGTTGATAAAGGACTCTTCATAGCCCTCGCGGAAAGCCTGTGCGAATTGATCGAACTCCGGAGAGACTTGTTTGGGATGCTCGTAGCCAAAAGGAGCAAACACCGGGATTGTATCGTGGTCGTCAAAATACTCAAGTATCTTAGCCTGTTCTGTAGTCGTGAAAGGGGACCTCTTCACCAACATCAGCCCCCAGCCCCCATGTCTACCTAAAATGACGTGCTCCCACGGGCGCTTTACTCCAAGGCTCCTGAGTGCATCAAGGATCATCACAAAAAGGCGGAGGCTTTCTCTGGGAGAGTTTGGATATAACCAGCGGTTGAAATTGATCAAACCGTCCTCCTTGAGGAGTCTTAGGTAGTCTAGGATCGCTTCGTTCGTATAGAGGTAGTTCTCGGCATAAGCGTAGGCCCCCGTTGAGAGAGCTGCGAAAGTGTCAGCACCGTTGAGAATGATGAGATCATACTCGCCAGGAGCTTGTGTTTTGACCAAATGGCGACCATCAATATTTTCAATTCTCACACCTGGAAGGTCGTAAATTTCCCCAGAGTATTGATAAGCCACTCCTCCTCGGGACATGGCCCGGTAGGTAGCCGGGTTGACCTCGGCGCCCACAACTTCACTAGCCCCATGCGTCCTAGCCATAAAAATGTCGCGTCCACCTCCTGTCCCGATTACCAGTACCCGAGGCTCGTCCAGTAATAGGTAGGGGAATTCCATGGCCTGACTGAATAATTTGACTTCTGACCCTTTCTCATCCAAACCTTCTGGAGAAAGCTTGTAAACTGGCGTTCCTGCCCGGAGATTTTTTGTGAAGTAACTGAACTCCGGAACCGGAGACAGGTTGATCTCGAAAGTACCAAACGCGACGTCAAACATAGTCTCAATGGCACGTTTGCCAGTAACCTGAAAAAGATCTGTTCGCCCCAAAGGGTCCCAAGAGCCTGTCACATGGGTATACTGGTCACCCGTTAACCAACAGGGAATGCATTCCTAGCCAATGTTATCGTCTATCGTATAGTCG
>JAPYTY010000050.1 GCA_029942065.1 Acidobacteriota bacterium
CCCGTGCCCCCCCGCTGGTGCCCATTGTTTCGCACCAGCAGATCGAAGGCCAGCACATCGTTGGAGGATTAAAGAAACTCGACCAGGTTGTCCTTGTCGATTTTATAGATCTGCAACTGGGCCCCCTGTTCGGTTCCCGCAATCTGGACCGTCTCCTCGCGAGGGGTGTCCGGGTCTCCGCCGGGTGGCTGGGGAGGTGCCGCGGCCGTCGGCCCACCCTGCTCCGCCGGAGGGTCCTGCGGCAGCTGCTGAGGCCTGGAGAGTCCGGCCGCAAAGATATTCCCATAACGGTCCACCGCAATGGCTTTGATTTCCTGAAGGGCTGAATCATAAACCACAAAGGGTGCACCACCGGACGAGATGCGAAGCAGCAGCCCCCCCGGCGATGTGCCGGCCAGAAGATCGCCGTCCAGATCCCACTCCAGGCTGGTGATGTGAGCCTCGCTGCTGTCGTAAAAGACATCTCCCTGGCCCTGCGGATCGACCTTGTAGATGATTCCGCGCGGCCCCGTTCCCACCAGCAGATTGTCCTGCCTGTCGGCAGCCAGCGTCCAGATGTACTTCTCCTGGGGATCGAAGAAAAGCTGTGCCTCTCCCCGGCTGTTGATCCGATAAACCTTGCCGTTGGGTCCGGTAGCGGCGTAAAAACGGCCTCCGGAGTCGATCGCCAGGGCATAGACGGCGGGCTCCTCCAGATCGACCCACTCCACGGCTTGGCCCTGCGAGCTGACCTGAAAGATCTTGCCATTGTTTCCCGAGCCCAGATAAAGGGTGCCGGCATCATCCGCGACGGCCGCGTAAATGAAGGCTTCCTCGGTCTCGAACAGCGATTCGAGAACCGGGGCCAGAATCAGTCTTCCGTCACTGGTAATCGAGACTCCGTCGAGTTCCCCCAGCTGAAACTCCCTTTGTTCGGAGATGATCCAGCGGGCCGGCTCGGTGGCATCAACCCAACCCGTCCCTCCCAGAAGCCAAACGATACAGACAAATAAAATGCTTTTTTTCATGACATTCATAGGGTGAGCTGAAACTTGTGCCTACTTGACCTGAACGGTGATGATCCGCCCGCCTTGAAGAGCGAAGTCGGTGGCCGGAAGCTCGTGCTCCGCATAGACGACCTGAGAAACCGATTGGGTGTCCCCCATGGTTTTCCCTGAACCATACAGGGCCAGCAGGGAGGGGGGAAGATCCGCCATTCCTTCTCCCTCGACCACGGCTCCGGATCGGTCACGGGTCAGGCGAATATAGAGGCGGTCGTTTTTTCTCAACTGATTAATGGCCCGAATCAATTGCCCCAGATCCTTGGGAATAAATTTTTCCTGATTGGTTCGAGCATCGGATGCCTCCAGCGAGACTCCATCGGCAATCACGATTTTCAAAGGACCCGGCCCCATTTCCTCCGGAATCTTGACCGGATACTTTTTCACGACGGTCTCTCCATCGGATTGACGCAAAAATACCGTCAACTCAACTTCCTCTCCCGGCTCCACCTCCATTCGATCCTGCCACACCTTTTCCAGGTAGGCCTCCCGGGTGCGCTCCACAGCACTGATTTCCACACCGAGGCTCTCGATGGACACATCTTCAAAGCCGCTGTTGAGTAGAAAATTCACCGGCGCCGAGGCCGTCAGAGCGGCCAGGGTGGGAGCGCTGAACTGATCGGAGATGGTGTTTTCGAATTTCACGTCTTCATGACCTCGAACCGAGATGGTGGATTTGACCCGCAGTGTTTGATCTCCGATTGACCGCTCCGAGGCCACAATGCTGTTTTGAACGGATAAGCTCACCAGAAAGGGAGTCAGGAAACGATCATTGGCCAGCTCGAAATGATACTGCTTCAATTCGTTGCGGCTGGTGCGAAGCTGCACATGAACCGGCACTAGCTGCGGCTCCTCGCCGATGATCCCCATGATTCCGGTGGCGCGATCCTGCTTGATGCTTCCCACGAACTCCCCCGTGGCCGAGATCTTCTGACTGGTCATCAAACTGGGAATAACGGTCAAAACGGTTGCCTTGTTCAGCGGCAGGTCGGTGTACCCGATACTCAGGAAAGGATGCCCGAAGGCATAGACCTTGTTGCCGCTCACGTGGGTGACCGTCCCGCTGGCACTGATATCGATATCGCCTCGAGCCAGCTGGACACTGATGGTCGAACCCGCCTGAAGAGGAGTGTCATCGCCGACTCCCTGCTGGGCCGTCCCCATACCCCAGACCGGCACCAATCCCATTCCATCCAGCTGGGAGACAAAGGGTTGGATGGAGCCCGTGCTGATTCCCGAGACATTGAGCGGGGTGGCAATCGGTTGGAGGCTCCCCAGGTTACGGCCGCTGGTCAAGGAGGGGTCCACCCGGAATCGAGGGATCTCAAAATCACGGGAGATCCCCTTTAGATGGGCCACTTCGTACAACTGATAGGGATCGACCGGCCGGCTTCGGGCCACTCGGGTTGCGGGCGATTCCGTGAAAATATTGATCATGTCGTGGATCGGCGTGATGCCGACAATGGGTTCGGTAATAAAGTTGAAGGTGAAGGCGACGGCTCCGACCAGTTGATCCTCCAGGTAAACGGGACTTCCGCTCATCCCGGCAAAAACTCCCGTTTTTTCCACCTTTTCGCCCGAGAGCCGGGCCAGAATCATGTTTTGCTTGGGTCCGGTGTTTCTTAAAATCCCCAGGATCTCCACTTCAAAACGCTCCAGCTCGCTTCCCTTGAAAACGGTCTTTCCGTATCCCCGCTGTCCCGGCTGAACCTGCTCGAGTGGATAAAATCCCACCGTCTGTGCCGAGGCGGATGCCGCTGCAGCAAAAAACAATGTCAGGAGGATCAAAATCCGCGGATAAATCATGGATGAAACGTCCTTTTGCAATGTCGTGCGGCTCAGTATACCCAGCGCCTTTTCTTCCGGTCAATTGACGCGCAGGTCTGTGACCAGCGCGTTTCAGGTTTCCGGTTTCCGGAAGTATGAGAGGCGCCTTGGTGCGCCGATCCGGAGGGCATGAGGCCCTGTACCCCTACCAAGGCACGAATACGCCTTTCTCAGCGAGCGTTAGCGAGCTTTTCCAGGCCGAGCTTCAGCGAGGCGTTTCTCAGCGCGCTTCTCCTGTCCCCTTTGTCACCCAGCCCTGTCATCATTATTGAGTGATGGTTTCCTCGGATGGCTATGGGAAGAGTGTGTCCAATCTGAACGGAGATATGCTGAGTCTTGATTGGCTGCAGCTCTCCGGTTTCAAGTCCTTCGCAGACAAAACCCTGATCCGTTTCGATCAGGGGATCAACGGCATTATCGGACCCAACGGCTGCGGAAAGTCCAATCTAGCCGATGCCCTGGGCTGGGTTCTGGGCGCCGGAAGTGCGTTGAGCCTGCGCAGCGAGAAGATGGACGACGTGATCTTCGCCGGCACCCGAAAACGCCGACCCTCGAGCGTCGTGGAAGCCATCTTGAGCTTTTCCCGCACCGACGGCGGGGCCATTTCCCTGAAGGAAACCGAGTTTTCAGGCGACACCCTGGAGATCAGCCGGAAGCTGTACCGTTCCGGCGAGAGCATCTACTCGGTGAACCAGCGTCGCTGCCGACTGAAGGACATTCGAGCCATTCTAGAAGAAGCGGGTCTGGGCTTTGCCTCCTATGCCTTGATTGCCCAGGGCAAAATCGGCTGGTTCTTGCGGGCCAAGCCGGTGGAACGGCGGAACATCATCGAAGAAGCCGCCCGAATCACCGGATACAAGAGCCGGCGCCGCAGTGCCGAACTGACGCTGGAGCTCACCCGGCAGAATCTGCTGCGAGTCACCGACATCACCTCCGAGATCGAGCGCAACCTCCGTTCGCTCAAGCGCCAGGCGGCCAAAGCCCGTAGTTACCAGAGAGTCAAGGAACGCTTTCAACTCATTCAGCGGCAAAGACTGGCCCTGGAATCGCGCCAGCTCAAAGAACGGCTCCAGCTTCTGGCCCATGAGTTGAAGCAGCTGGATACCGTCGGGCAGGATTTGACCCAGCAACTTGCCCAGCGAGAACAGGCTCACGGCAAGACGCTCGAGAAACGGGAGCATCTGGAGAGCAAACTGTCTGAATTGCGCCAGAATCAATCGGAGATCAGGCTGGAAATCGACCGGACCGAGAATTCCATCCAGTACCATAAGGAGCAGATCGAGGCGACCCGCAAGGCTCTTTCAGTGAGTGCCTCCGAGCAGCAGAGCATCACCCAATCGCTTGAGAAGATCGAGCAGGAGCTGGCCAGCTTCCAGTCCGAACGCGGTGCCCTCAAGCAGGAGGAGCAGCAAGTTGTCTCCGCCATCGAGAATCAGACCAAGCGGGTGACCCGTCAGGAACAGGAGATCGAACAGACCGAGACCCGGGCCGAAGCATTTCAAAACCAGCTGGTTCAGCTCTCCGCTGAGGTCGCTTCCCTGCACAACCTCAAGGGTCAGCTCGAGCAGCAGGTGAAGGTGGCCCATGCGAACCGCGACCGTCTGGAGAAGGAACGTGCCCAGCACTCGCTGGAGTGGCAGGAAAGCGAGGGCGCTTTGAAGAAAGCCCGCCAAGCCTGCCAGACCAAGCAAGACCGGATGAGTGCACTCGAGGGGAAGCTGCAAGAGCAGGACACTCGAAAACGTGAACTGGAAAGCCGTACCGAGGAAACCCGGGAAGAGTTGAACGAGGTTCAAAAGCGACTCATCGGTCAACAAGAGCGGCTTCACTCTCTTGAGGAGATCGAACTCAGTCACGCCCAGTACAGCCAAGGGGTTCAAAAACTCCTGACCCACCTCAACTCGAGTCAGTCGATCAAAACCGGCGGCACGCTGGCAGACTGCATTGAGACCAACCCGGAGTACGAACGATTGGTGGAAGAGTTCCTCGATGAAGAGCTCGAGTACATCCTGGTGGATTCCCTGCAGGAGGCCGCCACGGGAATTTCAGAGCTGAAGACCCTCAAAAGCGGAAGGTGCACCTTCCTCTCCTTGTTTTCCTCCAACGGATTCAATCATTCCAACGGTCACGCCAAAAACGGTGCGTTTTCCGAGGCCGGTGTTCACGGCAAACTGAGCGATTTGCTGCGGATGAAAACCGAGGTCAAAGAGGCTTTTCATCGGGCCCTGCCTCATCGGGCCGAGGCCATCGTGGTTTCGGACCTGGATCGAGCCTTCCAGCTGTCTCATACCTATCAGGAAAACACCTTCATTACCCTGGAAGGGGAGGCCCTGACACCGAGAGGATTGCTCTCGGCCAGTACCGCCCAGGACAAGAAACTGGGATTATTGACGCTCAAGCGGAAAAAAAGAGAACTGGAGAGCCGCATCATCGAGGTGCAAAAGCATCTCTCGACCCTTCAGGAACGGGATACCCAGCAGCAAGCCGAGCTCCAGGAGGCTTCCCAGCTCTTCCTGGAAAACGAAGGCGAAATCCTGTCCATCGAGAAGGACCTCATCGGCCTGAGCCACCGGGTCGAGCAGTGGGAAAAGGAAGAAACCCAGCAAAAGAGTTCCTTTCAGGCCATCGAAGAGGGACTCAAAGATCTGGAGCTGGAACAAAAACAGCAAACCGAAAAAATCAAACAGGTCGACCAGAAGCTGGACCAGAAAAAGGGCGCTCAGACTTCCGATGAGAAGATGCTCTCGGAAACCCAGAAAAACCTGCAGCAGCTGCGGGTGGAGTTTGGACGACTTCGCGAACAGCTTCATCTGGTTTCCTCCGACCACATGGTGCTGGGGGAACGCCGCTCAGCCCTGGGGAGAACCCTGGAGCGCATTGAAGAGCAGCAGGCGAGCCTTCTGGGCCAGCAGGGAGCCGCCCAGACCAGCCAGAGCCAGAACGAAGAGAGGCTCCAGAAGATGTCCGAAAATCTGGAGACCCTGAAAGCCGAACTCGTCCAGTACAGCCAAACTGCGGAAGATCAGGATGCGACCCTCGAGCTACAGGAGCAGGCCTATTCCGAGTGGAAGGAACATTTCCCCCAGACCGAAAAGGAACTCGGGGAGCTGCGAACCCGGAAATCGGAGCTGCAGGAAAAACGCTCTCACTTCGATGTGGAGAAAGCCCGGGCCGAAACTCAGTTCCAGAACATCTCCGAACAGTGCCGGGAACAGCTTCAGATGAACCTGGATGAAGCGGTGGCCGAGGTGGACCTAACCGAGATCACTTCCGAGGAGGAGGTCCTCGAGGAGTACGGTCAGCTCAAGGAACGGCTGGACAAGTTTGGCCCCCTGAATATGGCGGCCCTCGAGGAGTATCAGGAAAGTGAAGAGCGTCACCAGTTTTTAACCTCCCAGCGGCAGGACATCGAAGAATCCATCGCCGCCACGACCCGGGCCATCCAGGAGATCAATCGCCGCAGCAGCAAGCAGTTCAAAGAGGCCTTTGAAACCATCAACACCCACTTCAACAAGATCTTTCAAAAACTGTTTGGCGGCGGTGAATGTGGAATGCGGCTGCTCGACGAGGAGGACCTGCTCGAGAGCGGTATTGATATTTACGCCCAGCCGCCCGGAAAGAAGCTGCAAAATGTGATGCTGCTCTCCGGTGGAGAAGAGGCTCTAACCGTGTTTTCCCTTTTGATGGCCATCTTCAATTACCGTCCCAGCCGCTTTTGTGTCCTGGACGAGGTGGATGCTCCCCTGGATGACTCCAATGTCGCCCGCTTCGCCAACCTGATCCAGGAAATGAGCACCCAAACCCAGTTCATCGTCATCACCCACAACAAGCACTCCATGAAAACCGCCGATGCGCTGTTCGGCATCACCATGGAAGAACCCGGCGTCTCCCAGGTGGTGTCGGTCAAGCTTTAAGAGAAGTGTAGGGGCGCACTGAGTGCGCCCACAGCAGGGTCGTTGTAGCGGCCGCTACAAGATCGAGCCGGGGTCTGAACTCTTCATCTGCGCGCACCGCGCTTCTCCACACCGAGCGCAGCGAGGTGTTTCTCCACGCCCGAAGGGCGTTTCTCTGCGCGCATAAGCGCGCCTACTTCTTCTTCCGACTCTTCTGGATCCCGTACTGGCGGATTTTTTTCGAGAAGGTGTTTCGGTGCACTCCCATGGTTTCAGCTGCCCGGCTCAGGTTGCCGTCATTTTCCTCGAGGGCTCGCAGGATGAAAAGTTTCTCGACCTGGGATGCCGCTTCCGACCAGAAGATCCCCTTGGCCACCATCTCATCGATCACCTCTTCGAGCACCTGCTTGATGTTGACTTTAGCCCGCATAACTCACACCCCCTCTACTGCATCGGCGCCATGATCCGACCTAACTACCCTCGAGTTGCTCTCCTGTCAACAAAGAGTAGGCCTCCAGGTAGCGCCTGGAAGTTGCGTCCACCACATCATCAGGCAATACTGGCCCGGGTGGTTTTTTATCCCAGTCGAGCGTCTCCAGGTAGTCGCGGACGAACTGTTTGTCAAAAGACGGCTGGGCTTGTCCCGCCTGATACTGATCCGCCGGCCAGAACCGCGAGGAGTCGGGAGTCAGCGCTTCATCGATCAACAGCAGATCCGATCCCTTCAGACCGAACTCGAACTTGGTATCGCAAATGATAATTCCCCGCTCTATGGCATAACTCCGGGCGTGATTGTAGATCTGAATACTGAAATCTCGGACCCGCTGGGCGATATCGGAGCCCACCAGCTCAACAGCCTGCTCGAAATTGATATTCTCGTCATGGCCGGAGGTGGCCTTGGTGGAAGGGGTGAAAATCGGTTCCGGCAGCTCGTCGGACTCCTTTAAACCGCTGGGAAGTCCGATCCCGCAGATGGTTTCACTTTCACGGTACTCCTTCCAACCCGACCCGGCCAGATAGCCCCGCACCACGCACTCAATCGGCAGGGGCTCGCACTTGTGAACCCGCATGGAGCGGCCCCTTAGGCTCTCCCTGAAAGGGTCCAGGGAGGCTGGGAATTCCTCCGTTTTGACCGAGATGAGATGATTCTCCACGATCCCATCGAGTTGTGAAAACCAGAAGGCTGAGAGCTGGGTCAGGACGCTGCCTTTGAAGGGAATGGCATTGGGCAGGATCACATCAAATGCGGAGATGCGATCGGTTGCCACAATTAAAAGGTCCTCATCCAGGCTGAAAATCTCCCGCACCTTGCCCTGATTCAATTTTTGGATTCCGGGCAGTTCCAGGTTGGTGATAGCCGGTCCCTGAGGGGATTGGGTCATGTTTGTACCTCTCCTGTTATCATCTCGAATTTGGACCGAGTCGAACCGCAGCAACGATTCTAACGAAAGATTCCCTCTCCTGTCTTCTGTCTTCTGTCTTCTGTCTTCTATCTCGCTCCCCAAAAAAAATCCCTTGCCCCCCTTGACACCCCAAAATGGCCGTTGCTATGATTAGCACTCGATTTCAGAGAGTGCCATTTGTTCAGTGTAATTACCTGTAAAATATAGGGTTTTTGAAATCCCCTAAAAGTTCAGGAAAAGAAAGTTTCGGAAAGGAGCATCGATTCAATGAGTATTAAGCCTTTGCACGATCGAATTCTGGTCAAGCGACTTGACAACCCGGAAGAGGATATCCGAGGGGGTATCGTCATCCCTGAGACCGCCAAAGAGAAACCCCAGGAGGGCGAGGTGATCGCGGTGGGAGACGGAAAGGTCGCCGACAGCGGACAGGTTATCCCGATGGCCGTCAAACCCGGCGACAGGATTCTTTTTGGAAAGTATTCGGGTTCGGAAGTCAAAATCGAAGATGAAGAGTACATGATCATGCGCGAGGATGAGGTTCTGGGAATTCTAACTGGAAAGAAAGTCAAAGCCGGAAAATAGCGCTTGCATATACCAACAAAAGACAAGTCAAACAGCGAGTTTTAGAGACTTTTAAAAAAGGAGAAAGCATATGTCAGGAAAAGTAGTCACTCATGGTGAAGACGCACGCCGTGCCTTGATCAAGGGCGTAAACAAACTGGCCAATGCCGTCAAGGTGACGCTTGGCCCCAAGGGGCGCAATGCCGTTTTAGAGAAAAAGTTCGGCTCTCCGGTCGTCACCAAGGACGGAGTCACAGTGGCCAAAGAGATTGAACTGGACGGCCTCGAGAAGGTGGGAGCCGCCATGGTTCGTGAAGTGGCCAGCAAGACCAGTGATGTGGCCGGTGATGGAACCACCACCGCAACCATCCTCGCCCAGGCGATCATCCGGGAAGGATTCAAAACCGTCACTGCCGGCGCCAATCCCATGGCAGTCAAGCGCGGCATTGACAAGGCCGTTGTCGTAGCGGTTGAAGAGATCAGGAAACTCTCCAAGCCGGTCAAGGGCGACATGATCGCTCAGGTCGGATCCATCTCCGCCAACAACGATCCCACCATCGGTGAGATCATCTCCGAAGCCATGAAGAAGGTGGGCAAGGACGGTGTCATCACCGTTGAAGAGGCCAAATCGATTGAAACCTCACTGGAAGTGGTGGAGGGAATGCAGTTTGATCGCGGCTATCTCTCCCCCTACTTCGTGACCGATCCCGAGCGCATGGAGTGCACCCTTGAGGATGCCTACATTCTCCTGAATGAGAAGAAAATCAGCTCCATGAAGGATATGCTGCCGCTTCTGGAGCAGGTGGCAAAAACGGGTAAGCCCTTTCTGATCATCTCCGAAGATGTGGAAGGCGAAGCCCTGGCCACTCTGGTCGTCAATCGCCTGCGCGGCACCTTGCAGGGTTGCGCGGTGAAGGCACCCGGATTCGGTGACCGCCGCAAGGCCATGCTCGAGGACATCGCCATTCTTACCGGTGGTCAGGTGATTTCCGAGGATCTGGGTATCAAGCTGGAAAGCGTGAAGCTGGAAGACCTGGGTACCGCCAAGAAGATCACGATTGACAAAGACAACACCACCATCGTTGAAGGCGCCGGAAAACCGTCCGACATCGCGGGTCGCGTCAAACAGATTCGAGCCCAGGTTGAAGAGACCTCTTCGGATTACGACCGTGAGAAGCTGCAGGAACGCCTGGCCAAGCTGGTCGGCGGTGTGGCCGTCATCAAAGTGGGCGCCGCAACCGAGACCGAGCTCAAGGAAAAGAAGGCCCGGGTCGAGGATGCCATGCATGCCACCAAGGCAGCCGCCGAAGAGGGGATCGTCCCCGGCGGCGGAGTCGCCCTGCTTCGCGCAGTGGCCGGACTGGAGAAGCTCAAGCTGGATGACGAGGATGAGCAGATCGGTGTCAACACCGTGAGACGGTCCTTGCAGGAACCCCTGCGGCAGATCGCCCAGAACGCGGGTCACGAGGGAGCTATCGTGGTCGCAAAGGTCGCCGACGGCAAGGGCGCCTTCGGCTTCAACGCTGACTCGGAAGAGTACGGAGACCTGGTGGCTGCCGGAGTGATCGACCCCACCATGGTGGTCCGCACGGCCCTTCAGAATGCCGCCTCAATCGGAGGCCTGCTGCTCACCACCGAAGCGCTCATCACGGACGCTCCTGAAGACGACAAGGGCATGGCCGGTCCTCCAGGAGGTGCACCCGACATGGGCGGAATGGGTGGAATGGGCGGAATGGGCGGAATGATGTAAACCCCCTTCGGGCGTAGAGAAATGCGCTTCGCGCATGGAGAAACGCCTCGCTACGCTCAGCGTGGAGAAGCGCGCTACGCGCGCAGAGAAGAAGAGAGCGGGAGAGAAAAATCTTATTTTCTTTCCCGCTCTTTTTTTACTTTTACTCCTCGTCTCACCAGTCCATTCAACATCGTCAGCAGCTCCTTGAGGAGCTGCCGTATTTGAAGGCGAACCTCCTCATCGATCAGTCCATTCCTGACACACAGATCGATAATGGGCACGCACTCGCAACAACTTGAACGACTGATCACAAAGAATCGGTT